>JAEZIL010000297.1 GCA_023436685.1 Bacteroidota bacterium
AAGGGGGATACAATACTTTCTTACCTCGTAAAGCGTATTAGTAGTTTAGGTATACAAACAGTTGTAGCGACGACAACCTCTGAAAAAGATGATGAACTTGCAGTATATCTTAGTAGTAATAACATACCATATGTTAGAGGTTCAGAAGATGATGTACTGAGCAGGTTTGTACTTGCAGCCGATTATTTTAATTTAAATTATATAATTCGCATTTGTGCTGACAGTCCGTTTATAGACAAAGGCTTTTTGAGCAAGCTGATTAAAATATGGGAACAAGGTAAGAAAAAAGATTACCTATCATTCTCGTATCAAGGTAAACCGACAGTATTATCGCATTTTGGAGTATTTGGAGAGATAGTATCGGTTGAGGCGCTGAAAAAACTGGCATCTACTTTTCCTGAAAACGATTTTTATAAAGAGCATGTTACTAATGGTATTTATACTAATGCTGATATGTTTAGTATTGAACTATTCCCTTTTGATGACGTTCTGGCACCATATGATGGCCTACGTTTTACTGTTGACACCTTGTCGGATTACGAAGTAATAAAGAATATTTCCTCATCTGTTAATGTTGAGGAAGTTAATTTTGAGACAATTGCTGATTGGGCAATCCAGCAGCCTGGTATTTTAAACAACATGCGAGATAATATAACGAACAATAAAAAATGAGTATTCCATCAACATATATAATCGGCGAAATTGGCCAAAACCATAACGGATCCGTAGATCTGGCCAAACTAATAATAGATCTGGCCTGCAGACCTATAGAAGAAAATTTGTTCAATTTGGAACTTAAGCCAATGGATGCTGTAAAGCTTACAAAAAGAGATCTTAACCAAGAATTGTCCAATTCTCAGATGAATGCACCATATACAAGTGCACACTCTTTTGGTAAAACTTATGGTGAGCATAGGGAAGTATTGGAACTAACCGATGAAGAGCACTATGAGGTATATAAATATGCCAAAGAAAGAAATATCGATTTCATTGAAACACTCTGCGCTATCGGCTGTCTTAGCATGCTTAAGTTGTTCACGCCTGATTACCTGAAAGTAGCTAGTAGGGATCTTACCAATCTGCCACTTTTGTCTGCATTGGCTGAAACTAAAATACCTATTATACTTTCTACAGGTATGGCAGGTAAAGAACAACTGGATGATGCGCTTAATAGAATTACTAAGTACCATAACAATATATCTATTTTACATTGTGTCTCTCAGTATCCAACTGAACCCCAGAATGTAAATTTAAATACAATAGTATATTTAAAAGAGCAATATCCTCAATATAGGATCGGGTATTCAGATCATACTATTGGCATAGCCGCTCCCTTAGCTTCTGTTGCAATGGGTGCGGAAATAATAGAAAAGCATATAACTATCGATCGCAGAATGAAAGGTACTGATCAGGCAGGTTCTTTAGGTCCTGATGGTATAAATAGAATGGTGCGTGATATACGAGTTTTTGAAAAATCAAGAGGTGTTAAAGATATTTTCATTGATCCTAAAGTTGAAATTGCAAAGCATAAACTTGAAAGATCAATTGCAACAAATAAAGCGCTTGAAAAAGGACACGTAATTACCGAAGCAGATATACATCTGTTGTCGCCAGGTGATGGCTTTAAGTGGGCAGAAAAAGAACAAATTATTGGCAAACAGTTGCGCGAGGATATTGATAAGAATGAAATAATATATAATAAACATTTGGTTTAACAATGCAGTTTGTAAAAGATTTAATATTAGACTGGTCAAAGAATACAATTTTTTCACCTAGTGTTACAGCTTTAACTGACAATCAATGGGAACAAGTAATTGAGATATTTAAAGTAGATTATCAAAAATATTATACGGATGATTTTAAGTTAGAAAAAATAAAGTATTTTCCTGGACTTCTAGCCACGTTTTTTTACCGCATATCAAGGCGTCTGTTTCTGCTAGATGATAGTAGCAATGCGCAGGAATATGCATCATTAGGCTTCTTTCTTTCTTCAACAGAAATATATTATAGTGCGAAAATTGGTACTGGACTTAAAATAAACCACAGTGTAGGGACTATTATTGGAGCTAGAGTTATTGTTGGGAACAATGTTCTACTTCATCATAATGTTACGTTAGGAGATAAAAATGGCGGTAGACCAATCATTGAGGATGAAGTAATAGTATACCCTGGAGCCACAATCGTCGGAGAAATAGTAATTGGCAGAGGATCAATTATTGGTGCAAATGTTTTTGTTGATAAGACATGTTCTGCAAAATCTATAATACTATAATCTATGATACCTAAATTAATAGTAAGTGATATTGATGGAGTATGGACTGATGCCGGCATGTATTATGACCAGCAAGGTAACGAGCTTAAAAAATTTAATACATACGACAGCGCTGGCGTGTTGTTTGCAAATCATTTTAAGATACCTGTCGCAATTGTAACAGGCGAGGTTACCGAAATTGTAAGCCGGCGAGCTGAAAAACTTAAAATTAAACACCTTTGCATGGGTATTAAGGATAAGCTTAGTTGTGTACAACAGCTATGTGTGCAACTGAATGTAAGTATTAAAGACGTAGCATATATTGGTGACGATTTAAACGATATAACTTTATTTGAACAGGTCGGCTTTTCTGCTTGTCCATCATCTGCACCATTATATATACAACAACTTGTAAATAAAGTATGTAAAAAAAGAGGTGGCGACGGAGTATTCAGGGAGTTTGTAGAAGATATACTAAACATTAAAAGCATTTCTATGATCAGAGAAATTGTTAATAAAGAGCTAGATAATATCAGGCAATAATATCTGTTATTGTATGCTGAAAAAGCTTTTCTCCGATACTGCTATCTATGGCCTAGCTCCACAAATTCCTAAGATAGTTAGCATATTCATCTTGCCAATCTTAACAAAGCATTTAACAGCTTTCGATTTTGGCGTGTATGGGATTATTACCTCCTTGGTAACTGGAATATCAGTCTTCGCTACGCTAGGTTTAAATGTGGTATTAAGTAACAGTTTCTTTAAGGAATCTAGATATATATGGACATGGAGACAAATCTATGGTATATTGATAATCTGGAATATTCCTTATGGCATATTGCTCGGTATGCTGATTTATCTTTTTATTCCAAATGAGGCTTTGCCTAATGCAACTTGGATAATTATATCAAATGTTTTGCCAATTGTTTTTTTCGGCCCAACCGCCACTCTTGGAGGCTTATATTACCAGCTTCAGAGAAAGCCACTTCAGATCGCTGTTAGGAGCACTATTCTGGGTATTCTTACAATAGTCTTGAATGTATATCTTATTGTATATAAGGGAATGGGATATATGGGGTGGTTTATATCTAGTGCTATAAGTCAAATGTTAGGGCAGTTATCATTTTGGATTCCTTTAAACTTTATCCATAAGATAACTCCTATTTTCAGGTTTAATAAACTTTTCTTGAGTAGAAATCTCAAAATAGCATTGCCAACAGTTCCGCACTCATACGGGGCATATCTGCTGAACACATCAGATCGATTAGTGATGAAGATAGTAGGTATATCAACCTTGCAAATTGGTATGTATAATGCTGCCTATACAGTTAGTAATTTTATCAAAGTGATTTCAAATGCCTCTGGGCAAGCCGCTATGCCGTTACTATTAAAGGCATACAAGGAAAACAAAGAGCATATAGCGCGAAGAGTTACTTTTACATTAACGATAGCTTTTTTAGTAATTACCTTTATCTGCTCATTATGGCTAAAGGAAATATTTTATGCTTTAATCAACAACGCGGTCTTGAGAGAGACATATCCACTAGGTATAATTATAGTTATGTCCAATTGTTATAGACCTATGTATGTAGGTGCTAATAATAGACTTTTTTATTTTGAAAAAACCCGTACATTATTAAAGATTACCTTAGTAGCTGGTGTAAGCAATGTCTTGTTAAACATAATACTCATACCCTTGTTAGGATATCAGGCAGCAGCATATACCACTTATATCGGCTTAATGTACATCGGATATTCTGGTTATTTTCTAAAAGAATTTGAGAATAACGTTACACTGAATTATTACCCTATCCGCTGGTTAGTTACGACAATTTTTTTAACAGTTCTTGCCTATTATATGGTAGAATTGGCTGCTGTCCACAAGTTTATAATAAGTCTTACCGCATTAGGCGTTGGATATATAAGCTACACTAAACTTTTGATTGATGGAGAGGAGTGATTTTATTAAAATAATAAACAGCATTGAGAACGATTTTCCAGTAATTGATTGGAAGTATTTTGATATGCATATCTGGCCAATTGTTAAGAAAGATATTTTTTTCATTTGGAATGATATTGAAAAGCCTAAGCAAAAAAAAAGAAAGCATAATGAGTTTAAGGTTGTGTTAGAATTTTTGAATTCAATAGTGCGTTTATTAGGAACTAAAGTGTTTCTTCGAGGATTAGACACAGTATTTTTGGGTGCTTCCTCTCATAGAGTAAAGTACGGTAATAAGTTTGTCAATCGTTATTTTTATCCTCTTATAGAAAAGAGGTCAAAAAAAATATATTTACAGCTAGAATATGGTGAGAAAAAAACTGACGAGATTTATGATCGGTCAATTCCCACAGTCTTTTTAAATAATACTATTAAGATTTTTTCTAGAATGGCTAAGCCATTACAGCAACATTTTTCTGCAAAGGAATTACATAAAGTTTTCAGAACGTTAGAGAGTCAGTTGAATTTGGATCTTAGTGTTTATGAAAAGGATGTTGTCCGAAGAGTTAATATCATTCATAACACTGCTGTATTTTTTGAAACAGTATTTAAATTTATAAAACCTAAAAGAATAATTGGCCTTTGTTATTACAAAAATGATATGTTTGGCGCCCACTATGCCGCTAATAAGTTAGGAATAGAGAACGCTGATATGCAGCATGGCGGTCAAGGAAACTTACATCCCATGTATTTTTTCTCTAAATTGCCCGCTAATGGATTCAATACGTTACCTGAGACTTTTTACTGTTGGGATAATGCGTCAGCAAACAACATAAGAGCTTGGTTGAAGTACCAACAATTCCATAAGGTTGTTGTATTTGGCAATCCATGGATAGAATTTCAATTGACCCGTTTTCAAAATAAAAAGCTAACAAGCAAAAAAATAGTTCTTTACACTTTACAAGAGGGAGCATTAGATCCATATATATTAGATGCTATAAAAATGACGCAAACAGACTATGAATGGTGGTTACGTTTACACCCTAGAATGCTTATAGCAAAAGAGAATATTCAAAGACAACTTGAAGATAGAAATTTGCTTGATTTTGTAGAAATAGAGAAAGCAACTGAACTGCCTTTACCTATTTTACTTAAAAATAGTAGCGTGCATATTTCTAAATACAGTGGATCAATAATAGAAGCTGTGCAGACAAATACCCCTAATATAATAATTGACAAAATTGGAGTAGATACGTATAATGAATATGTGAAAAGTGGTGACGCTAAAGTGGTAATATCAAAGGACGTTAAAGAATTAGTAGATATTATTAATTCTGTATCGCAATAAGATTTATATATGAAAAAGTCAGTATCAAACTTATTCAGACTATCTAAATTGAGAAAGTTGTTACTAGAACATAATGATATTAGTTCTGAAGTTAAGATTGGTAAAGGTACTTCAATAAAGGGTAGTGTGATAAACGGTCCTATCCTTATTGGCAGGAATTGCAGAATTAACTATGTTAATGTTATGGGGTCGGTTAGTATTGGCAACAATACATCAATTTGGGGACCAAATATCTATATTAGGGCGGCTCTAAATGAGATTAATATTGGCAATTTTTGCTCTATTGCCAGAAATGTTACTATTCAAGAATATAATCACGATTATAAAAATTTTAGTACGTATTTCATTGAACAAAACTTGTTTAAGAATGGAAGTTATCACCAAGAAATTATTTCAAAGGGTGGTATCGAAATTGGTCATGATGTTTGGATAGGTGTAAATTCTGTAATATTAAGCGGAGTAAAGATTGGAACCGGTGCTATAATTGGGGCTAGTAGCGTAGTCAGCAGCGACATACCTCCATATGCTATTGCTACTGGTATCCCAGCTAAAATACTTAAATATAGGTTTGACGAGAATATACGTACGCAATTAATAGAGACTGCTTGGTGGAATTGGGATGAAGAAACTATAAAAAATAACAGTAGTAAATTAAAAGCAATAGTAACTAATGCAGGCTGATTTTAAGGTTTCGGTAATCATACCTGTTTACAATGCAGAAGCGTATTTAAAAATTGCTGTCGAATCTGCTGTTTATAACAATGATGTAGGTGAAATCATTTTGATTGAGGATAAATCCCCGGATAACTGCCTTGATATTTGTAAGACCCTTGAACAGAAGTACGCTAAAATCACTGTATTACAACACCCTAATGGAGAAAACCGCGGCGCGGGGGAAAGTAGGAATTTAGGTATCCGGAATGCTAAAATGCCGTATATAGCCTTTTTAGATGCTGATGATTATTATCTACCTAATCGATTCGAGAACAGTAAAATAATATTCAAAAAAGACCCAACAGTCGATTTTACATTTGGTACTACCCAGTACGACAAAGAATTTTTAAAAAAATCTCAAAAGTATAAACAGATGAAAATAGCTGATCCTCATTCAGCTAGTATTTTTAATAATATGCTTTTGGGTAATGCAGGGTATTTCGATACTAATTCCATAACTATAAAAAGGGAATCTTTAATAAATTTTAAGCTTTTTAACCCCAATTTAAAACTTCATCAGGATTCAGAATTATGGATTCGCTTAGCCTTTAATCTTAATGGCTACCCTGAACCAGAGAATATACCTATTGCTATTGCAAGGCAACATGCCAATAATCGGATCACCCATAAAAACAAGCAATCATTATTGCTATACTGGAATACTATAAAACAGGAGTTCGCAGACAAACCAATTACACATAAGCAAAGGAAAATAATTGACCTTAATATCAAATTGCTAACGAATAATTTCCATCCGTTAATAAACAAAATATACGCTAGGTTAATGCGCCTTTATCTGTCCAATTGACAGTAAATCAAAAAGATAATACTATGAAAATCGTTTATGTTGTTGACTTTTCTGTAGAAGGAAGTTCAGGTAAGCATAAGGCTACTAGAGAAAAAGCAGCAGCATTAAAAAACCTATTAGGTGATGCTAATGTTTATTTTTATTATCCAACAAGTAGTAAAAAAAAGCTGACACGAATGTTAGGCCTTTTTTCGTTGGATTATAAAATGTTCATTACCCTATTGTCAAAACCTGCTGATTATTTTTTCATTTCAAGAGTGCTGCTTTTACCGTTGACTCGTCTATTATTGTTTGTCAAAGGTGTAAAAGTATTCAGTGAGTTTCACGCCGATTTTAAAGAAGAAATTCCACTTTTAAATAAAAGTAAATCTCAGCAAGCTATTCTACATATCCTCGCATTTTTTTTCAATCTCAACTTTAAGATTAGCCATGGTATTATTTTTAACCATCCTTATCTTAAAAACAAGTTTGACCCTATCTTAAAGAAACCATCAATATATTCATACAATGGTGCTAATTATAAAGAACTTTCTCCTGGCGATTTAAAAGAAAACCGTCAATTATTAAGTCTCCCTCAAGATGCAATTATATTTCTTTTCCTTGGTTCTGTGTCTCAATGGCACGGTGTTGACTATTTAATTGATATATTTAATTCAGAGCAATTAATGAACCGCAAAGACGTGTACTTATACATTGTTGGTGGCAAAAAGAATGCCTATGTCAATAGTCTCATTGAAAGATCAACTAATCCTAATGTCCTATTTAAGGATCCTGTCCCTACAAATATTGCTCAACAGTATATAAATTCAAGTGATTACTGCATGCTACCTGTAAAGCACAATAGAACTAGCCCAGGTAGCCCACTAAAACTTTACGATTATATTTCATGCGGCAAGCCGGTAATTACACAAAAAGATACAGCCGGTTATTCTGATGAAGTTCTAAAATATAATTTAGGATTTATTACCGATTTTACGGATGTAAATGTTGCTATAGGTGATATTCTTGATATTATAGCACTGAATAATTCTAGTAGTTTCCTGGAAAATAATGTTGATGTTGCAAGGAATAAAGTGTCGTGGCTGGAACGAATGAAAGACTGGATGAAGTTTATCGAAGAGGTAGCTGAATCTCCCAAACCTCAGTAGCTATGTTGGTAGAAATTGTGCTTTTTATTTTAGTGGTAATTTTGGGGTTCACTGTCTCCAAATATTTTTCTATTGCTTCAAAAGATACACGCAGGTTAAGATTGTTATGGTTATACCATCTTGTTTTTGGTCTTGTAGTTTGCTATATAAGTTTAAAGGATTCCGGTAGTGATTCCGTAAAGTATTGGAGAGAAGCAAGGCATTTAAGTTCATCTGAAGCATGGAAATATCTTTTTATGTCTAGGGGTACATTTGCTATGTATTCAATAAATTATATTCCTGCTGCGGTTCTTGGCCTTTCTTTTTTTATGCTTACAGTAATGTATTCATTATGGGGGTTCATAGGTTTTTGTTTTTTTTATAGAATTGCAGAAGATATCATACCTAATAATAGCAAACTGAAGTCTATCTACATTTTCCCTACTATTTTGTTTTTACCATCATTACATTTTTGGTCGGCAGGTGTAGGTAAAGATACTTTGCTTTTTACTTGTATTGGGGGGTTTATATATGCAATGATGAACTTACAACGTAGGTATATAGTATTAATTATTACTATCGTTATTTCGCTATTAGTGCGACCTCATATTACTTTATTCCTATTCATGTCTTTTGCTGCTGCGTATTTATTTAATACTAAAATACAGGTGTATAAAAGAGTTTTATTGTCGCTGTTACTCGCAGGTGTATGCATTGCACTTATTCCAAAGCTTATGGAATATGCTAAACTTGAGGAACTATCGGTAAATAGTTATAACCAATTCGCACAAGAAAAAGCTCAGATATTAAGTAGGGCCAATGTAGGCTCACGTGTAGATATGTCTTCCTACCCGCTGCCACTAAAAATTTTTACGTTTCTCTATCGGCCTTTACCGTTCGATGTCCACAATATGTCTGCATTGATGGCAGCCGTTGAGAATGTAATACTATTATATCTCACTTATCTTGCAATAAGGAGAAGACCAAAATATTTATTTAAACGGGCACCGTTTATTATAAAAGGAATGTTTTTTTTATTGCTTATCGGTGCTACGATGTCTTCAATTTCACTTGGCAACTTAGGCATAATGATACGCATGCGGAACATGTTTTTGCCATGCATGTTGATCTACATATTATGGTCATTGTCGTATCACACTCAGCTAGCCCTTAATAAGAGAGATGCCACATTCCCTAAAACTAAAGCTATAGATTAATATGGCAAAAATATTTACTATAGCTATACTATTGATATGTACAAGTGTAGTAACTTTTGCAAGTAAGATCATTAACATAAGAGATTTAGGTGGGAAAGGTGATGGGAAATATGATAATTACAACGCTTTTTTGAAAGCTGCGCAGATGCTATCTGGCACTGCGAATGCAACATTAATTATACCTGAAGGAACTTATTATATCGCACAGTATCACAATGATAATAAGGTGTCTAATATCTTAATACGTAATAGCGCCAATATTCGTATTAATGCAAACAAAGCAAAAATTAAAGTAAATGGTGACTTTAAAAGAAAAGTTAATAAAATAAATGGTAAGTATAAGTATAGCACAATAGGTGCTGTGATTCCATTCTATTTTATAAATTGTAGCAGTATCACTATTACTGGATTAGAGATAGATGGGGGCGTAAATAATATGCAGCGCGAAGCCGGAGTGGCAGAGAGTGGCGGGCATCTATTATTATTCAGAGATTGTAAAGATGTGTTGCTTAATGATGTATTTGTTCATCATGCTCAATCCGATGGCATTTATATTACTGGTACAAGCTCGGCAAGGTTTGAATTTAATAATGTTATTTCTTCTAATAACGCCCGGCAAGGAATGTCAATCATCCAATTATTTAAAGGTAAATTCAACAATTGCAAATTTCTAAATACTGGGTTTACTGAAGGTAGTTACGGTTCTCATGCACCTAGAGCAGGTGTTGATATTGAACCGAAATCAAGTGGTGGAATTTGGGTAAAAGACATCGAATTCAACAATTGTCTTTTCCAAAATAATCAAGGTTCACAATTCGTATGTAGTACTCCAAGAAATACAGATGGAGTTTATCTTAAAAAATGCTCTTTTATTGCAGCATCAGGTAATTCTGCCTATCAACTAATTTTAGCTGCGAGTAATATAGTACTTGATGGCTGTACTATTGATTGCGGTGCCGGAAGCATTTATCCTATAGCAAATACTAATCCTGGTAGTTCAGTTACAATAAAGAACTGCACTATTAAAAGCGCGGGATCGGGAATAGTCTCTGTTTCAAAAATAGGCAAGGATGAGTTGGTTATTGATAATAATACTATAGTATATAATGGAAAGGTTCCCATAAAAAAGTACTTCCTTTATATACAAACTGAAGGGGTGGTATTTACTAACAATAAAATATCAATACCCGCGCAATATCAAAGGAAGGGGAGTGTTACTTCTTTGATACAAAAAGGGAAAATTGTTTCCGGCAATGTTTTTAGTAGCGGGAAAGGGCTTCCTAAGCCAGTAGTTTCTTATAAAGGCACTAAAATAGTAAAAGACAACTGATGCCCGTAAAGCAAAAAATTCTTCGTATTACTACAATTTCGGCGTCGCTAGATAAATTACTTCATGGC
>JAEZIL010000015.1 GCA_023436685.1 Bacteroidota bacterium
ACTTACGACATACAGATAGTGCCTGTTCCCTACGACCAGGCATATTACATATGCTATAAAAACGAAACCGGCTCGCCTGAATGCTATGAGACTGTGGAGGCCGTAGCTATTGTAAATTAAATATTGCTGAGCAATACTTGTGGTGCAACGCCAATTAGTATTACGATAGCGCAGGTAATACCAAACAATAGCTTGTCGCTACCGGTTATCTCGTTATGCAATTCAGGAGTACCCTGTTTAAAATACATAGCGATAATTACCTTAAAGTAATAATAGGCACTAACTGCAGCCATCAGCAGGCTGAATATTACCAGCCATAACAACTGACCTTGCTCTACTGCTGCCAGTAGTACAAAATACTTAGCCATAAAACCTCCGGTAAGTGGTATGCCGGCCAATGAGAGCAGGAATATAGTAGTGAAGAACGCCAGGGCCGGCTCGCGCTTGGCCAGGCCGTTGAAACCATCGTAAGTGAAATCTTTCAGCTTCATGAGTACTGCAAATATGCCGATAGTGGCAACGCTATAAGCAACGGCATAAATAATAAGCCCCTGCCATGCAGTAGCATTAACTGCAATAATAGTGAACAACATAAAGCCTGCCTGCGCAATGGAAGAATATGCAAGCATACGCTTTACACTTTGCTGAAATACTGCTGTAATGTTGCCTATCAATAAAGTTGCCGCAGTAATGATAGCCAAAATAAACATCCAATGGCTGCTGAGTGTACCAAACGAAACTGTGAATAGTCTTAAGAACGCTACAAAAGCACCCGCCTTTACTATGGTTGCCATGTAAGCCGTAAAAGGTGTAGGTGCCCCATCATATACGTCGGGTGTCCACAGGTGCATGGGAGCTGCTGAAACCTTAAACCCTAGCGCTATCATGATAAACAGGATGCCGCTTAAAGCAAGAGGATTTAATGATTCTAACTGAAGGAAAGAGAAGCTAACTATATCGAACGAGCCTGCAGCACCGTACAGCAAACATATACCCATTAATAAAATACCTGTAGAGAAAGAACCCATTAAAAAATATTTCAGGGCTGCTTCACTACTTTTCAAACTACGCTTATCGCTACCTGCTAAAATGTATTGAGGAATAGAAAGAATTTCAATGCCAAGGAAAAGAATAAGCAGATTGTTGTAACCCGAGAGTAGATATATACCACAAAGAATGAAAACGATAAGAGCAAGGTAATCGGCTACGTGTGCACCTACTTTTGCAATGTCTTTGCCTATCAGCAACAGGTATAAACAGGTACATCCTGTCATTAGTGTGTTGAACCAAAGTGCATACCTGTCGATACGCAACATGTTATTAAAGAACAACTGCGGAGCATCGGACGGAGTAAGTATAAGCTCCCCTATATTGATGCCTAAAAGAACGAATAAGAGTACAGTGGCAAACGTGGCTACCGACCTCTTATTTTCAATAAAGAAGCCCGCAAACATCATTATTACACCTATTAAAGCAGCAGCAATTATTGCCTTCATTTCAGTTACAAAAGTTAAATGTCAAAATATTGTACTATTATGGCATTATCATATTTGCCACACCCGCAGTCATATCCAGCAATGGTTTAGGGTATACACCCAAAACCAATATTAAACCTATTACAATAGCCAGTCCAAGGTATTCATTCACTGACAGGTCTTTTTTTACAACCATCTCAGCAGCATTTCCGTAAGCGGTTTTTTGTACCATGTTCAACGTATATACCGCTCCTAATATGATACCCAGGCCGGCAACCACCATATAAGTAACATGATATGGTGACGCACTTTGGAATAAGCCGTTGAATAACATGAACTCGCCAATAAAACCGTTGGTAAGGGGTAATGCAATATTTGCAAATGCTATTATTACTAAAGCAATAGCCATTTTAGGTGCCGTTGAAGCCATGCCACCCAATTTGCTCATATCGCGCGTGCCCCAGCGCTGTTCAATCATATTTACAATCAGCCACATACCTGTAATATTGATACCGTGGTTGAACATTTGCACCATGAGGCCGTGCATACCTACTTTACTTTGTGAAAAAGCTACCGCAGCCATCAGGCCCATGTGCGCAATAGAAGAATATGCTACCAACCGTTTAAGGTCGGTTTGCACAATGGCAATACAAGATGCGTATACAATACCAATGATAGACAATATTATAACGGTATCAGACCAATAAGCTACTCCCGCAGGAAGTACAGGCAGTAGCCAGCGTACCACTGCGAACATACCCATCTTTACCATCAACGCACTAAGTATAATAGTAACCGGCGTAGGCGATTGTTCGTAAGTATCGGGCTGCCAGGTATGAAATGGAAATATTGGCATCTTGATAGCGAACGCTATAAAGATGAGCCAGAATAAACTTACCTGTGCTCCAAATGGCAGCGACATACCTGCACGCACTATATTAGGCCATGAATACGCATTGACACCCGGATTTTGCAACGACAGATATATAAGCGCAGCCAGCATCATTAAGCTGCCTACAAATGTGTACACAAAGAACTTGAATGTAACCGGTATACGCTTTTCGCCACCCCATTGCGAGCAAAGGAAATACACAGGTATAAGTGCCAGCTCCCAGAAGAAGTAAAACAGTAAAGCATCGTAAGCAAGAAATACGCCGGTAATACCTGCCTGAGACAACAGCATCAAACCATAGAAAGCATGTGGCCTTTCCACATCCTTGTTCCAGTTGCTAATGAAGATAACCGGCATCACAATACCTACCAGCAGGCAAAGCATAGCACTCATGCCATCGGCCTGAAGCGATATCTGGGTACCAAGGCGTGGTATCCACTGCATGCTCCAAACTGTAGGTTCGGCACTTGTTGCACTTACATAAGCTGCTATGGCAAGCGTAACCAACGAGCTGCACAGCGCCAGCCCTTTTGCTCCATTCCCCTTAACAGCGAAGCTAAGTATGCCCGCTACTAAAGGAACCAATATGAGTAATGTTAAGATCATAATGCTATTGCAATATTGCAGTTGCTATTTTATTAATGGATCCAGAAAAAACTAAGTGCGAATATCAATACCATACCTATCACCATAGCGAACAGGTAAAACCCAACCTGGCCGCTTTGCAGCAGGCGTACACGATCGCTACCCCAGCGTACGGTTTTACCCACACCATTTACTACACCGTCAATACCGGCTTTCTCGACAAATTTGTTGAATATGCCCGACAACCCTTCTATCGGACGAACGATGATGGCGTTATATAGTTCATCTACATACCACTTGTCTTCCAATACTTTTGCCAAGCCTGTATTAGGTGTAAAATCAGGTTTCTTAGTGCGTACGTATGCAAAGATGATCATGATAATAACCAGTGTTGTTGAAAGCCCCATCAGGAACCATTCGGTACTATGGCTCAGGTGATGCTCGCCAAGGTTGGTAACCACAGGGGCTAAGTAACTCATGAAAGTGTGATGCTCACTGATAACAGGCGGCAGGCCCACATAGCCACCAACTATTGAAAGTATAGCCAAGGCAATCAAAGGGATAGTGATAGCCGCCGGGCTTTCGTGCAGGTGGTGTTCTTGCTCGTGTGTGCCACGGAAACCACCTGTGAATGTTAGGAAATACAAGCGGAACATATAGAAAGCTGTCATCATAGCAGCTGCCAGCGCCAAGTAGTACATTACCGGGCTGTGTGCATAGGTAGCAGCTAATATTTCATCTTTCGAGAAAAACCCCGAGAAGCCCGGAATACCGGCAATAGCCAGGCACCCTATCAGGAAAGTCATTTGCGTGATACGCATTTTCTTGCTAAGGCCGCCCATAAGACGAATATCTTGCTCGCCACCCATAGCGTGTATCACACTACCACTACCAAGGAACAAAAGAGCTTTGAAGAAGGCGTGTGTCATGACATGGAACACAGCCGTAGTGTAGGCACCCATACCCAAAGCCAGGAACATGAAGCCTAGTTGGCTTACGGTAGAATAGGCCAATACTTTCTTTATATCGTATTGTTTGATAGCAATAGTGGCCGCGAATATAGCTGTAGCCAGGCCAATGATACCCACCAGGTTCAGTGCCATTGGTGCCAGATCGTACAGGGCAGCACTGCGTGCTATCATATAGATACCGGCGGTCACCATGGTTGCCGCGTGTATCAGTGCTGATACCGGGGTAGGCCCCGCCATCGCATCGGGCAGCCAAGTATAAAGAGGTATCTGCGCGCTCTTACCCATAGCGCCTATAAAAAAGCAAATAGCTATCCAGTTGTACAGAGAAGGATCAACCGCTACGGCTCCGCTTTTCAGCTGACCGAAAAAATCCTGATAGGTAAGTGTGCCATAATTATAAAGCACCAGCATCATACCTACCAAAAAGCCAAGGTCACCAATACGGTTCATTACAAAGGCTTTTTTAGCTGCATTGGTATAATCGCGGTTTTTGAACCAGAAACCAATAAGCAGGTAAGAGCAAAGGCCCACACCTTCCCAACCAATGAACATGATAAGATAGCTGGCACCTAAAACCAACAGCAACATGGAGAACACGAACAGGTTTAGGTAGGCGAAATATTTTACCATGCCTTCATCGTGGTGCATATACGATGTAGAGTATACATGTATCAGGAAGCCTATACCGGTAATAATAAGCAGGAACAGAGCCGAAAGCTGATCGACCTGGAAGGCGAATGGGATATTCAGGTTGCCGGATTGTATAAAGTCGAACAGGTGAATATATGTTGGTGCAGCAGCGTCTTTCACTTCGAAAAAGATACCTAATGATACTGCGAAAGATGCCAGTATGGCCAGGCTGCCAATAACACCGCCTGCCGACTTAGGCATTTTTCTCCAACCTATACCATTGATCAGGAAACCGAGCAATGGGAATAATGGTACTAAGTAAACTAATTGTGTCATGCTCAAATTAATGCTTCAACCTGTTCAAAATATTTATATCTACCGAGTGTACTTTACGGTACATCATTACAATAATGGCCAGGCCCACAGAAACCTCAGCGGCAGCTACCACCATTATGAAGAACACAAATATTTGTGCAGCGGCATCGTTATTCATTTTAGAGAAAGCAACCAGCAATAGGTTCACAGCTTTCAGCATCAGCTCTATGCACATAAATATGATGATGGCATTGCGGCGCATCATTGTGCCCATAATACCTATGCAAAACAAGGCAAGGCTCAGGATCAGGTAATATTGTATAGGCATATTATAAATTCAAAAAGTTAAAAAGCTATCCTATTTATTTTTCAATTGTTGTTGCTTCTTCCTTTTTACCTATCACTATCGCACCTATCATTGCACTAAGGAATAAAACACTGCTTATTTCGAATGGCAAAACAAATTGTGTAAATAATGTTTTACCCAGGTTCTTTATCAATCCTATATCTGTTGGCGTTTCTTCCAATGGTTTTACAGCAGCACTTCTTAAAGCAGCCAGTACCACCAGGAACAATACACCACCCGATATAACTCCTGCCAGCTGCACCAACCTGTTTTTTTGGGGTTCGCTATCGGCATTTAGATTCATAAGCATGATAACGAACAGGAATAATACCATAATGGCACCTGTGTAAACTATTATATTAACAATAGCCAGGAACTGTGCATTCATTAATATATAATGCCCCGAAATAGAAAAGAAGGTCAGGATAAGGAACAAAACACTGTTTACCGGGTTGCGGCTCAATACCACACCAAGTGCGCTACTTATAGCCGTTACCGAAAGGAACCAGAATATTATCTCGAAAGTGCTCATAATTTATTTTGCGCCTTCTTGCATTTTAGGATGAGGGATCAGCAAGTCTTCTTTTTTATATATGAAACTCTTGCGTGTGTAGTTGGCCGGCATCACTGTTTCGCTCAGGTATACTGCATCTTTAGGGCATGCCTCTTCGCAATAGCCACAAAATATACACCGAAGCATATTGATCTCGTATTTGGCGGCATACTTCTCTTCACGATACAGATGTTCTTCGCCTGCCTTGCGTTCTGCAGCTTCCATTGTAATAGCTTCTGCAGGGCAAGCCAGCGCACATAGTCCGCAGGCGGTACAACGTTCGCGGCCCTCTTCATCGCGGTTTAAAATATGCAAACCACGAAATACAGGACTGAAAGGACGTTTTTCTTCAGGATAACTTACTGTAGCCTTCTTTTTAAAGATGTGGCCAACAGTAATGCTCAACCCTTTAGCAATAGCAGGCAGGTACATACGCTCGCCAAAAGTCATTGGGCTGCGGTTTACCTGGACTGATTTATCTGTTAGTTTCTGCATTTTTAAATTTTCTTATCTGATTACCCACAATATCACTACACCTGTCAGCAACATATTGAATAATGCCAGTGGTATCAATGTTTTCCAACCAATTCTCATCAGCTGATCGTAACGGAAACGTGGTAGCGTCCACCTGATGAACATGAAGAAAAGAATAAATCCGACAATTTTAGCCATTAGCACACCTACACATATAAGTGTAAACAATATGGGGTGTACGTTTGCAGCTACCTGATCCATAAATGGAAAGTTGTAACCACCAAAGAACATAGTAGCCAGTATAGCCGAACTGATGAACATATTAATATATTCGGCAAACAGGAACATCCCAAGCTTCATTGATGAATATTCCTGGTGATAACCCATATTCAGTTCGCTTTCACACTCCGGAAGATCGAAAGGAGCACGGTTCAATTCGGCAAATGTGCAAACCAGGAATATAAAGAACCCTAAAGGTTGTTTAAAGAAATTCCATGTAAAATACCCATCGGCCCAAAACCCGTGTTGCTGTTGTACTATGTCGCGCAGGCTAAGCGAGCCGGTAAGCATAACTAATGCAATAAGGCTAAGTCCCATAGCCAGCTCGTAAGAAATAGCCTGAGATGCAGCACGTATACTACTTAATAATGAAAACTTGTTATTTGATGCCCAACCACCTAACATAATGCCATATACACCCACGCTTAACACCCCGAATACGAACAGGATACCAATATTTACATCGGCCACCTGCAACATAATAGTACGGCCCGTTTCAGTAATATAGTCGGGGCCCCATGGTATTACAGCGCTGGTAAAGGTGGCTACTAAAAGTGCCAGCCCCGGTGCCAATATGAAAATAAAACGTGTAGAACGATCGGGGATGATCTCTTCTTTAAAGAAGAATTTTAAACCATCGGCCAACGGTTGCAGCAAACCAAGTGGCCCCGCCCGGTTAGGGCCTACACGATCTTGCATAACGGCAGCAACTTTACGCTCGGCCCAGGTTGAATAAGCACCTACACCCAACGAGGTTAGTAAAATAACCGAGATTAGGATGAGCTTTTCTATAATAAATGCAATATCAACTTGCAATAACAGCATAATGGCGCAAATGTAATTAGTTCATTAAATTTTTACTGGTCTTTCTTAAAATCGTCGGAATGTGCCGGCCCTTCTATTTTCGAGAGTTCAATCTCAGGCCTGTTCACATCACTTATACTATGTATGTCCATCAGCAACTTAGGATCTTTGCCTATAACATCGGGCAGGAAGTTTTGTGACTTCTTGACACCTACGTAGTGTCCCTGTGATATAACACTGTGTCGATTTACTTTCGACGGGCCTTCTATTACCCAGTCTTTAGTTTCTTTCTTATGAAAGCGGCAGTCATTGCATATCCAGCTTTCCACTTCATCCCATTCGTCTTTGCGGGCAGTAACGCGGTAAACTTCATCGCCCCTCATCCACAAGCGTACTTTACCACTACAGGTAGGGCAATCGCGGTGGGCATCTACGGGTTTGGTAAACCACACCCTGTTTTTGAAACGGAATGTTCTATCGGTCAACGCACCCACGGGGCATACGTCTATTACGTTGCCTATAAATTCATTATCCAGTGCTTTATTTAAATAAGTACTGATAGTTGAATGATCGCCACGGTCAAGCACACCATGTTCACGCTGGTTGGTAAGCTCTTGTGCAGTATTCACGCAACGGTAGCAAAGAATGCAACGCGTCATGTGCAGCTGTATATAATCACCTATATCTTCTTTCTCGAAAGTACGGCGCGGAAATTCATAACGTGTACCTGAATCGCCATGCTCATAGCTAAGATCCTGCAGGTTACACTCTCCGGCCTGGTCGCATACCGGGCAATCGAGCGGGTGGTTTAATAAAAGAAACTCAACAACACCCTTACGTGCATCTATTACTTTTTCAGAAGTGATGTTCTTCACTTCCATACCATCCATAACGGTAGTACGGCAGCTGGCTACCAGCTTAGGCATAGGCCGCGGGTCTTTTTCAGAACCCTTGCTAACCTCTACCAGGCAGGTACGGCATTTACCACCACTCTCTTTCAGCTTGCTATAGTAGCACATGGTAGGAGGAGCTACGTCGCCACCTATCATGCGTGCTGCATTCAATATAGTAGTACCTGCGGGTACTTCTACTGTTATATTATCAATCGTTACTTTAAATTTTGGTGCTTCAGACATTTGTCAAAAGTTAAAAGTCAAAAACCTATGCAACAGTAGGAACATGTATCGGATCGGCGTAGTGTGCCAAACCAAAGTTTCTTGTTACTGCTTCAGCAGGATTTGTTATGTGCCATTCAAATTCGTCGCGGAAATGGCGTATGGCTGCAGCTACAGGCCAAGCAGCGGCATCGCCCAGCGGACAGATGGTATTACCCTCTATCTTACGCTGTATATCCCAAAGCAGGTCTATATCGCTCATCTTACCTTTTCCGTTCTCTATATTCTTTAATATTTTGTACATCCAGCCGGTACCTTCACGGCAAGGGCTGCATTGTCCGCAACTTTCGTGGTTGTAAAAACGCGCCAGCGTCATAGTATGGCGTACTATACATTGGTCTTCATCAAAAACAATAAAGCCCCCAGAGCCCATCATGGTACCGGTAGCAAAACCACCATCAGCAAGGCCTTCATAGCTCATCATCCGGGTTTCGCCTTTTGCTGTTTTCAGCAATAGGTTGGCAGGCAATATAGGTACTGAAGAACCACCTGGTATACATGCCTTCAGGCGTTTGCCATTGGCGATACCGCCACAATATTCATCGGAGAAGATGAATTCTTCTACCGACTGGGTCATATCAATTTCGTAAATGCCGGGCTTTTTTACATTACCGCAAACCGAAAGCAATTTGGTACCTGTAGATTTGCCCACACCTATTTTAGCATACTCGTCGCCACCCATATTTAATATAGGTACAACTGCCGCTAAAGTTTCTACGTTGTTTACCACGGTTGGCCTCATCCACACACCTTGTATGGCCGGGAACGGCGGTTTGATGCGTGGATTACCACGCTTACCTTCCAGGCTTTCTATCAGTGCTGTTTCTTCACCACATATATAGGCACCACCGCCGCGCTGTACATATATCTCACAGTCAAAACCGGTGCCCAGGATATTTTTACCCAGCCAGCCGTTTGCTTTTGCTTCGCCGATAGCCTGCTCCAGTATATCTACTATCCATGCGTATTCGCCACGTATATATATATAAGTAGCATTGCTACCCAGTGCAAAGCTGCTGACAATAAGGCCCTCTACCAGCAAGTGTGGTATGAATTCCATCAGGTAGCGGTCTTTAAAAGTACCGGGTTCTGATTCATCGGCATTGCACACCAGGTGACGGGGAACACCTTCGGGCTTAGCCAGGAAGCTCCACTTCATACCTGTAGGAAAACCCGCACCACCACGGCCACGCAGGCCGCTTTTCTTCACCTCTTCTACTATCTCATCGGGCGACATTTTGAATGCCTTTTCTACAGAACGATAACCGCCATGCTTGCGATAGGTATCGTAATAACGAATACCCTCAACGTGTGCGTGTTCTAATAATAATTTCATTTATCTATCAAAAGTAAAAGTCAAACTGTGTTGCCTTTTGCGTTTTTAATTAATCTTCGTGCTTTGTCTTGCCAGTAGCTGCCAGTCTTTCCCCTTCTTCATCCACACTTGCAGCACCGCCAATTTCAATTGTATCTGCTTGCCTTCTACCGTTACATCAACATTTAACTCTGTACGAACAATACCAACTTCACCTTCTACGTTAATACTTTTTAATTTCTCATCTACCTTGTTATAAGTAAGCTTACCATTATACAGGTCGGCTACTACATCTGCTTTTGTTTCTATCCAACCATTTGAATGACCATAAGAAACATTTTTATGCAAAAGCTTATTAATAACGACTGTGTCTTTCTTTAAAAGAGCCGCGCCCAAGCTTTGCGATACTTCCTTTAGTTTTGCAGACTGTGCAAAAACACTACTATAAACAAAGAACAATAATATTGTAGCTACTGCGCGCAACATATTAGTTGGTTGCAGCAGCATTTCTCCTGCACTCATCAATTATAGCATCCACTTTTTCAGGAGTCAGGTGCTCTTTAAAATACTTACCCAGCTGCATCATAGGTGCGTAGCCACATGCGCCCAAACATTCGGCAGGTTTTAAAGTGAACATACCGTCAGGTGTAGTTTCACCTTCGTTTATGTTCAGTTTCTGCTTGATGTATTCAATGATATTATCGCTACCATTCAACATGCAAGGGCCTGTACGGCATACCTCAAAAACATATTTACCTACCGGTTTCATGTTGAACATGGTATAAAAGGTAGCTACCTCGTATACTTCAATAGGTTTTATCTGCAACAGCTCTGCTACATGATCCATTACCGGTACATCCAGCCAGCCACCGTTTTGCTCCTGCGCTATGTGCAACAGAGGTATCAGCGCGCTTTTTTGTTTACCTTCCGGGTAGCGTGCAATGATCTCCTGTACTTTCTGTTCGTTTAGTTTGTTCATCAATCAGCTTTTGCTAATTAGTTTATGCGTCCAGTTCTCCTGCAATTACATTCAGGCTACTCAGGGTGATGATAGCATCGCTGAATAAACCGTTCTTTATTATTTCAGGGTAAGCCTGGTAGTATATAAAGCATGGCCTGCGGAAGTGCAAGCGGTATGGTGTACGCCCGCCATCACTTATCAGGTAGTACCCTACTTCTCCATTCGCACCTTCTACAGCATGGTACACTTCGCCGGGCAATACATCTATTTCACCCATTATCATTTTAAAGTGGAAGATCAGTGCTTCCATCTTGGTATATACGTCTTCTTTCGGCGGCAGGTGAAAGTGATCGGCTTCAGGTGCGTAGAACACATCTTTCTGAGACGGGTCTTCCCGCTCCAGGGCTGCGATCTTATCCATAGCTTGCTGCACTATGTTATAGCTTTCCCATATTTCCATGTTGCGCACCAGATAGCGGTCGTACACATCTCCGGTAGTACCTACAGGCACTTTAAAATCAAAATCTTCGTAAGATGAATATGGTTGCGCTATACGTACATCATAATCGACACCCGCAGCACGCAGGTTAGGCCCTGTAAAACTATAGTTCAATGCACGTTCAGCACTTATGGGGCCTGCGCCTATGCAACGCTCCATAAAAATGCGGTTGCGCGTAAGCAAGGTCTCAAACTCATTCATAACCTTAGGGAAGGTTTTGAGGAACTTGTTGATCTTATCGAAAGCTGTTTGTGTAAAATTTCTTTCAAAACCGCCTACACGGCCAATATTAGTAGTAAGACGAGAGCCACATACCTCTTCATATATTTCATATATCAGCTCGCGCCACTGGAAAACATAAGTAAACGCAGTAAGGGCACCCGTATCAACTGCCACTACCGAATTGCATATCAGGTGATCGGCAATACGGGCCAGCTCCATAAGTATAACGCGCAGGTAATCTACCCGCTTAGGGGTTTTGAT
>JAEZIL010000262.1 GCA_023436685.1 Bacteroidota bacterium
GCTTAACTCGGGCAGTATGAGCCATTTCATATTTAGCGGCGATGAGGCCGTAACAAACTGGGGCGGCCGCATGGGTGCTGCAATATCTCACTCACTTGTTTATAACGGTGCAGGCATCGCCGCATTGGCTATAGGTATATGGATAACATTGCTGGGCATACACCTGATCTATCGTAAGCGGATGGATTTAGCTGCGCGATATCTGCGTTGGTTATCCATCATTCTACTGGTTTCTGCACCGGTAGCAGCATTTATAGTTCCCGATGCAGCTTTTCCTTATGGTGGCGCCTGGGGCAATGAGGCTATCTCTTATATGAACGGTTTTCTTGGTAAAGCAGGTACGGGTATGGTGTTGGTTGCAATAGCTGCTTTTTTCATCTTTGTTGTGTTTGCACTGGATATACGCCCTATGCTGCGACGTGCAAGACGTACCGCAAAGAATATTGCCGCCACGCTAAAACCTACACCTGTTGCAGCACCTGCTGCTGAAGATGTAATAGCTGAAAAGGAAGACAACAAAACAGTTGAGCCAATTAATTATGAAGCTTTAAATATAGACGAGGAAACTGGCGAAATAAAGAATTGGAATATGACCGTTGCGGATAAAACTGCTGCCTCACCCGTTGCAGTAACAGGTAATACCGAGCAGGAGGACATAGCAGAGGAAAATGCTTATGAAGAAGAAAGCGAGGATGAGGAAGAAGAGACACCTGAAATTGTTTTGACACAACCGGAAGAAGCTAAAGAAGATGTAGAACTAAGTTTTGAAGTAATAAAGCAGGAAGACGAGCCTGTGGCTATTAAGAATGGGGCACATATCAGCATACAAGATCATGAACCTTATGCGCCAGAGCTGGATCTACCTGATTATAAATTCCCTACGCTTGATCTTTTAGAAGACCGTACACAGGAAACAATACAACTTGATAAAGAAGAACTGGAAAAAAATAAAAACCAGATCATCAGCACGCTTCGCAGCTTTGGTATCGAAATTCAACGTATCAGCGCTACAGTAGGCCCTACTGTTACACTATATGAAATAGTACCGGCAGAAGGTGTCCGTATATCTAAAATACGTAACCTTGAAGACGATATAGCCCTAAGCCTGGCGGCATTGGGCATACGCATTATAGCCCCTATACCCGGCCGTGGCACAATTGGCATTGAAGTACCTAACACCAATAAGCAAATAGTGTCTATGCGCTCTTTACTGGCCAGCGACAAATTTGTCAACTCAAAAATGAGCCTGCCCATTGCTTTAGGTAAAAAAATAGACAACGAGAATTATGTGGTAGATCTGGCCACCATGCCACACTTGCTAATGGCAGGTGCTACCGGGCAGGGTAAGTCAGTTGGTATCAATGCCATACTAGTATCGCTCCTCTATAAGAAGCACCCATCTCAACTGAAATTCGTTATGATAGACCCTAAAAAGGTGGAGCTATCTATATACAGAACGATTGAAAAACACTTTTTAGCTAAACTTCCTAATGAAGAAGAAGCTATTATTACCGATACAAAAAAGGTTATCTACACATTGAACGCATTATGCATTGAAATGGATAACCGTTACGAGCTTTTGAAGGAGGCGGGTGCACGCAATATAAAAGAATATAATGAAAAGTTCATCAACCGCCGGTTAAACCCTCAACGCGGCCACAAATACCTACCATTCATAGTATTGGTTATAGATGAGTTTGCCGACTTGATAATGACGGCTGGTAAAGAGGTGGAAATGCCCATTGCACGTCTTGCTCAGTTGGCGCGTGCTATTGGCATACATCTTATCATAGCTACGCAGCGCCCATCGGTTAATGTGATCACAGGTACTATTAAGGCTAACTTCCCTGGCCGCATTGCATTTAAGGTATCGGCTAAAGTAGACTCCCGTACTATTCTGGATGCGGGTGGTGCTGAACAATTGATAGGACGTGGTGATATGCTTGTATCGCACGGTAGTGAATTATTACGCCTGCAATGCGCCTTTGTTGATACTCCCGAAGTAGAGAACATTGTTGATTTTATAGGAACACAGCGCGGCTACCCCAATGCATTTGAGCTGCCGGAATATGAAGGCGACGAAGCAGAGAACGACAAGATTGTTGACCTTACCAACCGCGATAAACTATTTGAAGACTGCGCACGTACTGTGGTCCAAACACAGTCGGGCTCTACATCTATGCTACAAAGACGCTATAATTTAGGATACAACCGTGCCGGCCGTATTATGGACCAACTGGAAAGTGCCGGTATTGTGGGTCCATCAATGGGTAGCAAGCCACGAGATGTATTCTTTAAAACCGAAGCCGAATTGGAACAGTTTTTAAATGAATTGAATTAAACCTTTACTTTGCAGCCCCGTCTAAACAGGGCAGAACTATTTAAATTGATTAACCTACATAAATAAGATGAGAAAATTTCTGACTTTAACGCTTTTAACTCTTGGCCTAACTATGCAAGCTGTTTACGCCCAGGATGCAAAAGCGAAAACCATATTGGATGCAGTAAGCAAAAAAGTGAATGGCCTTAAATCATTAAAAGCAAATTTTGCCCTACATCTTAGCGGTGCAAACGGAAAAGTAAAAGATACCAAAAGAGGCAGCTTTGTTATGAAGGGCCAGAAATACCGTGTTAACCTTGGTGGACAGGAAATAATATGCGATAATAAAACTGTGTGGACCTACATGAAGGATAATAACGAAGTACAGGTAAACAACTATAACCCCAATGAGCAAACTATTTCTCCTGCAAAATTGTTTACCAATTTTTACGATAAAGAATATAGCTACAAATATGTAGGCACACGTAAGGTAAACGGTAAAAATTGCGAAGTAATTGAACTGACGCCAACTAATAAAAGCAAGCAGTTTAGCAAAATTGAACTCGCAGTAGATAAAGCGAACAACACTATTGTTGGTGGCAACGTATGGGAAAAAAATGGAAACAAATACCAATACGAAGTTAGTGGCTTTACGCCAAATGCCCCTGTTGCTGATAATAC
>JAEZIL010000087.1 GCA_023436685.1 Bacteroidota bacterium
TGGTAAGTATTTTACCCTATGATAAACAATACTATGCCACTGGCGCATGCACTTAGTTAAAACTTTACCCAGGCAATACGCGCTAGTTTCTCCTTACCATCACGTTGCACAATAAGTGTTGCATATGTATTGGTAGCAGGCTGATAGTCTGACGATGCGATGTACGAAAACTTATATTTATTATTCTCAGTAGGTTTTCCAAACAAATATTCTTTGCTAACATTACCGTTTTCTATTTTATAAAATATGGTATTGCTTTCACTTACATAGTTTACATCCTTCCATTTTTTCGAGTTCTGCTCCTTGTCAAAGTTCTCAGGATAATCATTGAGTATTACATAGCGCGCGCCGGGTGTGGTAAGATAGTCGAACGAAAAATAACCGCCATTTTCCAATCCCTTGTTGCGCCATGGCATCATTAGCGGCAGGCCAAATCTCCAGATGCCTTTCGCTTTCCTGTCGCCAAAAAATGCATCAATAGAATGTTCGGCTGTTTGTTCTTTTCTAATGGCATAGCCATCTGTTTCGCTGCAGCGGTTATCCAGGTCGCTGATGCCTATGTTACCAAAAGTGGTGTAGCTGCCTCCTCTCGATGTGGTGGCTTGATGCAAGCCTTCAGATAGTAATGTAGTAGTGTTGTCACTATTAATAGCTATGCGTTGTGGCATGCCACTAAATCCGTCAACTCCAAGTTTTTGTACCGCATATTCACTTGCCTTTGGCGTATTCAGATCTTTGCTGCTTATTATGGTAAGTGTTTCCGGGTCAACGAGGCTCATCAGTGCCATGTAATAATTTTTAGACTTGTAGCCTACCACACTGTGTTTCGATTTTACTAATGTGAGCGTTAGCAATTGTATCATTCTGCTGCCGGGATTGTATTGCATAATAGCTTCAGTTTCTTTGAAATCATCAGTAAACTCCAGCATCTTATGCGTGAATTTATCATTACCGGCCGCAAGCTTAGATAATATTACACGCGAGTCTTTACCGCCCGATGCTGCTGTATTATAGCCATATACGCAGGCATACACTGTATTATTTACCACTACCGCGCCTATATAGCGCAGGTACTTGAACTGGTCGGCATCGTAAAAAGATTTGTTTGCCTGTGTATGCGTGCCGTTTTGAACGGTGTAATGTATTACTTCAATACGTTCTTTACTTTCTTTGGCAAAAGAGTTATAGTTAACCACGGCATAATTATCCGATGCAGGATCTTTTTCTACATAAAAGCCGGGCTCATCAACTCCTCCAAACCCCATAGCATAACCCGACCCTACGTTCATCTTTTTTTGCTGGCCTATCTGTTCTTCACTCACTACTGCACCGGTGTTTGCATCCAGTACTACACGAAAAAGTTTAGGTGTCCACTCTAAAAACTGCTGTATGAATATTACAGGCTGTCCGTTTATTTCATATAGACCAACTATCTTGGTTTGCGGTACTTTTTTCTCGGTCCATGTTTTGCCTTTTATCACTTTTCTGCCTATAGGTTTCGCATTGGCATATATGCGTGCTTCAATGCCCTCATCGTCAAGGTGAAAGAAAAAGGTCTGACCAGATTTCAGCTGAAGGAGCTTCGTCCACCCGTAATGCGGCTCTTCAAATGTATTGCTGTATTGTACGGTTGGGGTTTGGGCGTGTGCGTGGCCTATATGCAACATAAGGCAGGCAACAACTAGCAGATTGCGGATCATTTATAGTGTTTTTTCGAGCCGCAATGATAACATATAATAATTTCAAAATCAATGGTTTGCCTTCTTTCGCCAGCTTTTGGTGCAATTATAGATTGCGGCGCGGTTGGGGCTGCCTGCCTCGTTTTCGTTCGAAATGTAAAAATTGCCGCCGGGCATAAAAGCAATACCTTCTGTTTGCCAGCGTTGCCCGTTGCCCATATCTATCCGTTGCTTGTTACCACTAAAGAAATGGTCGCCTTTATAATCGTTCAATACCCAGAGAAATGAATACTTGCTCCAGTTGGTGTACCCTAGTAATATTATTTCTTTAGTGTGCTTGTTATAGGTGGCGCCTGTTATTAATCCGTTCACATAAAAGCTGTCGTATGGGCTTACCTGGTATTTACCTGGCGTTTTAGGCAACTTATATACTTTGGTAGCATGGTTGCCCCAGTTTTTGGTAAAGATGTATAGCGAATCGCCTATGCTCAACATAGCTTCGCAATCAAAATTGTGCGTATAGGCTTCAGGTTTAAGGTCTTCCTGGTCGGCATAGGTGAAGGCTATAGCTTCAGCGTTTAAGTGTACCTTATCAGTATTGACTATCGCCTTACGGGCTATCTTTAGTATCTTCTGGTCGCGCCTGCGGCCTCCATTATTACCGCAGTCGCTTATATACAGGTATTCATCATCTGCATCAATATCTTCCCAGTCTATATTGGGGTAGTTGTCTATGTGCACTGTTTGTATAATGTGCCCGTCGGTAGTGTCTATCTTATACAGCTCTGCCGGGCTATCGCTGTCGTTCATGGTCCATAGCGCATTGCCATCCCATACAAGCCCCGATGTTTCGGATATAGCTGCCGGCAATTCTGTAATGCGTTGCGGCTTATAATGAATGGAATCGTACAGGCAGCTGCCATCGTTCAGCCTGGCTTTTACATCATAGTTTTTTGCATAGGGGTCGGTGCAACCTTGTTGTGCAGATGCCGATAGAGAAACACAAGTAGTAAGTATTGCAATAAATGATTTAAGCATAGTATCAGCCAACGGTTTATGTAAAGTTACAGCTCCACCTTATTCTTAAAAGTCTATGCCAGAATATACTTATGTTAATTTATTAGAGCAAATATTGAATATTATGCGTAAATTTGTTCTTGTAATATTGGCGTTTACATGAAAATTATGTACCAATAATTGCTAAGTTCTTTGAAAATGCCTCATGCGACAATTTACATCCCTAAAGGCCTTCCATAAAGGGTTTTAGCTTACGATGGGTCGACAAAAAAATTTTTTTATGACAGAAAACTTAGCAAAACTTAGCAACGAAGATAAGAATATTGCATATGTTATTGAGGCTGCGTAAACTGGTCATCGGTAAGGGCGTGCAAAAAAGCTTCCAGGTCCAGCTTTTCCTGTTTGGTTAGCCCAAGCGGTTTCAACAATAGGCTGTCCCGGTACATGCCGTTGGGCATCATAGCGGCAGGGTCGTCGTAGTAGTCTATTACTTCAGCCAGTGTCTTGAACTGGCCATTGTGCATATAGGGTGCGGTGACAGCCACATTGCGCAAGCCCGGCACCTTCATCTTGTTGATATCGGCAGGGTTGCGTGTAAAAGCATACCGGCCCGAGTCATTCAGCTCCCTGCCATCGAAAAGGCCAATGCTGCGAAATTCGTCGCCGGTAAAATCGGGACTGAAATGGCACTCGAAGCACTTGCCCTTCTTGCGGAAGATGTCGCGGCCACGTACCTGCTGCTCGGTCATACCGTTGGGTTCATCGTTCATCCAGCGGTCGTTGGGCGTATTACCGGTTTCCAGTGTTCGTTCGAAGGCTGCCAGCGCGGCTCCCAGGTTGTTAGCTGTTGGGGGGGTATGGTACACCTGCTCAAACAGCCGGCGGTATTTGTGGCTGGCATTCAGCCTGGCCACTGCCGAATCGATGGGCAGATTCATTTCAACGGGGTTGGCTATGGGTATCAATGCCTGCTCTTCCAGTGTAGCGGCCCTGCCATCCCAAAAGAAGGCATCGCGAGCGCTCATATTCATGGCCGATGGTGTGTTCCTTATACCAAGTCGTCCATGTACACCTTTGCTAAAACGGGCGGTATCGGCAAAGGCAAATTCGGGCTTATGGCAACTGGCGCAGCTAATGGTAAGGTTTTCCGACAAAATGGGATCGAAGAACAGCGCTTTGCCCAGGCTAGCCTCAGTTGGCTTATCCTCGCTAAAAGAGCTAAGCCATAAAACACAAGAAACAAAAAATGATATGATAAGACCCCGCTTCACGCGGCAAAATTAAAAAGAATTATACTGTGTTAGCCTATAAACATTCATTTAATACCTTTGCGCCATTCTTTAAACACACATCAAATAATATATACCGATATGAGCTACCGTATTGAGAAAGACACGATGGGCGAAGTGAAAGTACCACAGGATGCCTACTATGGCGCGCAAACACAACGCTCGATAGATAATTTCAAAATAGCACAGGACATCAACAGGATGCCTAAGGAAATTATCCGTGCGTTTGCCTACCTGAAAAAAGCAGCGGCTTTAACCAATACCGATCTTGGTGTATTACCTGCAGAAAAATCTAAAT
>JAEZIL010000122.1 GCA_023436685.1 Bacteroidota bacterium
TTACTTAACATCCTGATAACTACGGGTAAATGCACCTTATACTAGCTTCGCAAAGTGTTGAAATCCATGTTTTGATATGCAGCTGGAAAATTTTTCTTTTAACGCCGAAGATCTCCGATCTTATATATTAAGTGTAGACACTTTTATCCTAACATTTAAAAACGGGAAGGCTGTACAATACCGCCCCGCCAGTATAGGTTCATTTCAACGCTGGCTATTAGAGAACAATGTGCGTAATAGTAAAAAATTCCTTCGCCTCAAAGAGCTGTTCTATTAAAATATTTTAATTCAAATCACCTGCTGCTACCCTTTTTGCAGCATGCATTCCACAGTTGTCGTACAATCGGCCTCAGCAAAAGGTTTATGGTATCCCAACCATGTGAATAACTCCCTTTTTTTCCACATGTACTAAAAAATGATCAATATCATGTTTGCATGAATTGAAACTTTCTTTATTTTTCTATTAACAAATCATTAGCAAAGTTTATCCTTCACAAACCACTAACAAACGTTGCTCGCATGGAAAAATTACTAAGCTTATTCACAACAGAATCGCAGCAGGTTATTTATTACCACACAGAGACTTCAGACAGGTTGGTAAACAAGCTGACAGGTATTGCCGACAGGTATATGCAGCAGTACCGCTGCGAGATTGCAGACCATCGCCACCTGGACAGCCTGGATACAAAAGTGGCTGATTTCTACAACCAGCTCATCAATATACAAACGTATTTGATGCATGCCTGGAATGAGCTTTGAGTTTTTTGCCGTTTTCCACTGTTTTTTGCCGCCTCTTGCAGGCGGCTTTTTTATTGTGAATAGCCCCCGCCTTTATATATTTGTGGCTGAATCCCCTTTATTGTAGCAATTATGAAACGAACCCTATTAATTATAGTTCTAATACTTACGATATTCTCCGTTGAAGCTGCAAGGCGCCGTATTACCGTTACTTTTGAGAAAACCAAGGACGAAATATTTACTAAGCCGCAACTGAAAGAAATACTGGCGGGTAATGCAACACCTGCTATACTAATAAGAATGCCGAATGGTTATGGTAATGTGTCATCGGGTGAAAGTGGAATTTCAGGTATGGATTTTACAAAAGCAGAAAAAAACCAAATTGTTTCAGCTATAGAGAAAAGCTTTATACTAAATGGGTTTAGTGTGCGCGACAGGGCTATTTATGAAAAGATACTAGACCAATTGAAAAATGGGGATTATTCTAAAATGGCTGACCTTACAGGTACCGACCTGGTGCTGGAAGTAGTGGATATAAGTCTTGAAGAATATCATACAAATACTGTTGACCGCAAGGGTGAAGACAAATCTTACAAATGCAACTTTGCAGGATTTTACGGATGGAAAGTGGAAATGAAGGTTATCAGTGTGAAGAAGAATGAAATAGTGGGTCTGTACACTTTTTACAAAACACCATGTACAAAAGGTTGTGAGTTTGAACTTGATCTGCATTGCAACCTTTATTCCCCCAAAATAAAACGGGTTAAAGATAAAGCAGGTAACTATCCCCCGTTTGTTTATAAAGTAGATGTAGATGGCGCCAAGCTGGATAATTTTGGTAATTCAATTGCCAAAAAATTGATTGAGGCAATGAGATAAACTAATGCATCTCCTATACAAGCACAACTAATGTTGTGCAGCTTTACTTCCTTTTCAGAATATAATAATAGTCGTACTCATCACTTATCGTATAGCTATCGTCGAATACGATAACAGAATCGATACGTACGGTATTGCGCCCTAATATTTTGCCTGTTGCCCTCATACTGCCAATGTTAGGTATGGTGAAAAACAGATGCGGGCCCATGCTACTATCTTGCAAAAGGCTGGTTGTTTGAAAACGCAGATCGGTGCGCGTGGCCGAATCGGTAGTAAGTGTAGCGGTAAGATCTTTACGAACCGTTAGTTGCAGACTGCGCATGGCAGGTGTGCTGGTATTCCATACTGAAATAGGCTCATTTTCGGTGCCCAATCTTTTTTGTTTGTAGATGTCTATCACTTTCCACGAAGTACTCGTTTCATTGCCTTTCAAAAAACGTCGCCTGAGATCGCTGTGGTAATTGGCTTGCAGGTCTTCATCGGTTATTTGCAACGTTGGCGGATTGCTGCTGAGGTAGGGTAAATAGATAACTTCAGGCGTATACTCTTTACCTGCCATGTGCCCATTATTGTTCCAGCGCGCGTAAGTATAATCATCGCTGTACCAGTCGCTATAGTAAGTGCCCAGCATTTCTGCATCGGTTAGCTGCCTTACATATTGTTCGCCAGGCATCAGGCGCTGATCAATAAAGACTGCCCCATTTTCAGCAAAATCGTTCAAATTGCTGTACATCAAATAGTTGATGGGTATGGATGAATTGTTCTTTATTACCAGTGTTTGCTGTGTGCCGGGAAGGGTTTGAGGTAATTCTATAGTACGGCTGCATGCGCCTAATACTAATGAAAATGAAAGCAGGCAGAGTATTGGTTTCATTAACGAACAGCAGCAAATACATTGCCAGATTCGCTATTCTTTTGATAATCGCTCTAACAATTCTTTAAGTTAATGTTGTTGTAAGG
>JAEZIL010000186.1 GCA_023436685.1 Bacteroidota bacterium
ATTGTATTCCAGGATTTCCGCCTGCTGACAGACCGTAACGTAAACGATAATCTTGAGTTTGTACTAAAGGCTACCGGCTGGACCGATAAGAATAAGATAAAAGAAAAGATAGAGAACGTCCTGACCAAGGTTGGCCTGCGTGGTAAAGGCTTCAAAATGCCTTATGAAATGTCGGGTGGGGAACAGCAGCGCGTAGACATTGCTCGTGCATTGCTCAATAACCCTAAGCTGATAGTAGCCGATGAGCCCACAGGTAATTTGGATCCTGATACTACTGATGAGATCATGCAGCTACTGCTGAACATTTGTAAAGACTACCAGGCTGCGGTTATTATGGCTACGCACGATTATTCTATTATACAAAAGAACCCTGCAAGGGTAGTGCGTATAGAAAATAATACAGTAAAAGAGATTTCAGCTGTAGGTTTGGTATAGTCTATTTTCCCGCTGCTGCTTTAAATATATGCTTGCCTAAACTATAGGTATATAATATCGGTAGTAAAAGCGCATATAAGGGGTTCAACCTGCCCAATCTCCTGAAAGCTCTCAGTTCGCCTTTGCGCATCTTCCAGCGGTTGCTGCTAAGTCCACCTTTGCTCAATACAGGCCTCCCTATTTGTGTAAGTGGAATGTTGATGAAGTATACAGGGTTTTTATGCGCAATACGTAGCCACATATCATAGTCTTCCATATGACTCATGCTGGGCTCAAAGCGGTACTTAGTATTGTTGCGCATAATAGCACAAGGTGTAGCTATTGGGTTGCCAAGCAGTAATTTCACAAAAGGCAATTTATATAGCGTGCCAGATTCGGGTAATGTGATACTACTAATATCCTGCAGTGTAAACGAATGATATATTAATGCTACCGGAACATTTACTCCTGATAGGATTGATGCAATGATCTCCAGCTTTTTTGGGTGCCATACATCATCTGCATCCAGAAAGGCAATATAATCGCCTGTGGCAGCATCGAGGCCTTTGTTCCGTGCTATGGATACACCATTGTTATGTAGTAGTTGTATGTATTTTATATGTTCACCGTAACCCTGAAGTATATTCTTGGTTTCATCATTACTAAAATCATCTACCACAATTACCTCGTAGGGAGCGTATGTTTGCGCCAGGCAGCTATCAATAGTTTTTTTGATGGTGGCTCCAGCATTGTATGCGGGAATCACTACACTAAACTTTATCTCCTCAGGCATCTTTAAACAGTGTTTTGTATACTTCTAATAACCTTTTCTCTTCTTCCTGCCAGCAATATACTTGGCGTGCGCGCATACAGTTTGACTGCAGTTTTTTATAGTAGGTTTCGTCTTGCAGCATTTTATTGAGCGCTGCTGCTATGCTGAGTGGTGTGATATTATCCAGCAGGTTTGCTATTTCAAATTGACTATTGATGTTTTCATATTCAGGATAGCGGGCGCATAATTGCGGCACGCCGCTGTGCATATAATCAAAGAAACGGTTAGCCAGTGATAGCTCATTACTAATGCTGGTAGCAACAAACAGTGTTATACCTATGTAAGCCTGTTCTGTATACTTGGGTAATTCGGCCGGTGGTACATAACCTTTAAAGATCACTTTATCCTGCAAACCCAGTTCCCTTACCATCGTTTGCGCTTCTTCATAAAAGTTACCTTCCCCACATACGATTAGCTGTGCAGATACATGTTGCATGGCGGGAATCAATTGCTCAAAGCATCGGCCTTTGTTTACAGCACCCTGGTATAATATATATCTGTCTTTCTTTTCCGGTATGGTAAATGGTCTTAGCACAGTGGCATTACGTACAATAGCATATTCCACTCCGTACATACGCCTGTATTCATCTACATAACTCTGGTTCACTGTATATCCAAACGTGAAGTGGGGTACGGTATGCCGTTCGATAGCATACCACATTTTTTGTATGCCCGGGCGCGATACTACTTCCTCTATCTCGCAAAACAGCTCATGCGCATCATACACACGGTATATACCTCTTATTATAGATGTATAGTAAACCGGTAATATAGTATCCAGGTCTATTGCGCATACGGCATCCATCTTTACAAATAGTAAATAGAAAAATAGCTTTAAGTTGTAAGTCAGGTAGAAGAGCTTGCCACTATCTATCTGTTGCTTGATGCGTACCTGTTTGTAAGGTCTTTCTATCAGTGGTTTACTGTTGGGCCGCTCGCGGCCTATTAGTGTAACTTTATAGCCGGCATTGTACAGCGATGTGCAAATGCGTATCATGCGCTGGTCGTAGTTGGGGTCCGATGTTACAGTAAGGACTATATGTTTGCGCCGGCTCATGAATGCTTGGTAAAGTATACTTTTTCTCGGTTGATAATGGTGTAGGGCTGCTCGAAGCCAGGCATAGAAGTAGCACGTATATGGCGCTCTATTTTTTCCTTATCCCAGCTGAGGTCTATTTGTTTTATGGACGCAGCTTCATTTCTGAAGTGGAGGGAAGTACCATGTTTATCTATAAGCGCTGATTGCGGCATTTCTAAATACCTGCCGTTAACTATAGACCACAGCGTTTCTTTAAATAGCGATAAAGAAGCATCGAAGGTCAGCTGATACAATTCATTCACCCAGCAATTATCGGGTATGGCAAATCGCTTATCGAATAAGATGGCTCCATGATCTATACGGCTATCTATTTTGTGTATGGTAGTACCAAATTCTTTCTTTTCATCAAGTATAGCATACGAAAATTGATTGCTACCACGATACTCAGGTAATGGTGCCATATGCAGGTTCACCGCTATTTGTCGGGCTTTATCTATATGCTGCTGCTTTAATATTAGGTGATATTGGACTGAATATAATATATCCACCTCCGGTAACTCATCTAGGTTTTGCAATACGGGAATGTTGTACTGCTCAGCTAAGGCAACCAGGTCGCTATCGCCCGAAAACTCTTTACGCGCCTGCGTAAGCAGTCCGGCTATCTCGATACCCAAAGCATCTTTTTGCGCTATCAAATGCGCGAAGCACTGGTATCCTATAGGTTTCGAACCAAGGAAAACAACCTTTTTCAGCATAATAATGCCGTAAAAATAAGCGTTTTGGTCTTGAGTTTTATTTTTGTAACTCGCAGCCAATGAGCAACAGGCGTATCCTGATATTAACTAACCGTGTACCTTATCCATTGAACGATGGGGGAAATCTGGCTATGCAGGCTATGATAAATGGTTATCATAGTGCAGGGTGGCAAGTGTATTTGCTTGCTATGAACACTTCTCGCCACTTTCTTGGTGGTGATATCCTAGGCAGTATTTACACAAATATCTTCCGCTTTGAAACCGTTCCGATTAATAACGATGTAAAACCAGTACCTACCTTGGTCAATTTTCTGTTCAGTAAGCAGCCTAATCATGCTGAGCGTTTTCAAAGCGAAGATTTCAAAAATGCCATTAAAGAAGCGATCGTACTATTTAAGCCTGATATCGTGCATGTGGAGAGTGTATTTTTGACGAGTTATTTACCGCTTATTAAAAGGCTAACCAATGCCACTACCGTATTGCGCATGCACAATATAGAGTGGCAGGTGTGGGAGCGGCTGGCGAAGGCAAGTACTGGAGTAAAACGTATTTATTTAACCAACCTGGCTAAGCGCATCCGCAAATACGAGCCGCAGGCTTGGGGGCAGTATGATTTTTTATTACCAATAACTAGCGTAGATGCTGCTATGGTGGCTAGGGTATTACCGCAGGCAAAGCTTCACATAGTGCCTTTTGGTATCAAAACGGATAGTTTATCGCCTCAATATATTGGCGATTGGGTAGGCTACCATATTGGTGCTATGGACTGGTTACCCAATGCTGAAGGCATTAGTTGGTTTCTGAAAGAAGCATGGCCAATTATTCATCGGCAACATCCTGAATTTAATTTCCATTTTGCCGGGCGTAATATGCCTGAATCTTTTCAAAAATTTATTGCAGGGGTAACCTGCTACGGAGAAGTACAAGATGCCAATACCTTCATTGCCAATAAGCGAATATTGATCGTTCCCCTACGTTCGGGTGGGGGTATTCGTGTTAAGATATTAGAAGCGATGGTCATGGGTAAAGTAGTTGTTAGCACGGCTATTGGTATGCAAGGAATTGATGCCACTGCAGGTGTTCATTTTCTGGAAGCTAATACAGCTGTGGAATTTGCTAATACTATTGATTGGATTCTGTTGAATAAAGAAAAAGCAGAAACCATAGGCCAAAATTCTGCCGCCCTTATACGGGATAAATACGATGTAAATCTAATTCAAATAGGGCTGCTACAGTGGTTGGAAGCCAATATAGAGGGATAAATTCCTATTTTATCCTAATTAATAGCCACTGCATCGCTTTTAATTATACTTACATATCTCAAATAGCGCAAAATGGTAGTAAATTTGCATTTTCAGACCATAGATATGTTGGATACCATAGAAGCAGCGTTGGAAGACCTGAGGCAAGGCAAATTACTAATAGTAGTTGACGACGAAGACCGCGAAAATGAGGGCGATTTTGTTACTGCTGCACGCAATGTAACACCCGAGATAATCAATTTCATGTCGAAACACGGTAGGGGTCTAATTTGCGCTCCTATTACCGAGCAGCGCTGCAACGAGCTTAAATTGAACCTAATGGTTCAGGACAATACAGTGCTCCACCAAACACCTTTTACAGTTTCAGTCGATTTGATAGGGCATGGATGCACAACCGGCATTTCGGCACATGACCGGGCTAAAACAGTACAAGCACTTATATCCCCAGACACTAAGCCTGAAGATTTAGGTCGTCCAGGTCATATATTCCCTTTAAG
>JAEZIL010000256.1 GCA_023436685.1 Bacteroidota bacterium
ACGTTATGTTGTGGGATGCAAAGTCAAAAGGTCCGGTTCGCATTAAGCGCGAGCGTAAAGAAGGAAATTACGTACGTATCTCTAAAAAATCAGGAGAGGAGGTTAAATAATGAAAACGACAACATACATACCTCGTTTACAGAAAAAATATAAAGAGGAAGTAGTACCTGCTTTGATGAAGAAGTTCGGATACTCTACCGTTATGCAATGCCCCCGCCTGGTGAAGATATGCTTGAACCAAGGTGTGAAAGGCTCTGTAGCAGATAAAAAACTTATAGACGATGCGGTTAATGAGATGACCAACATCTCTGGCCAAAAGGCAGTACCTACTTTGTCTAAAAAAGATATCTCAAACTTTAAGCTGCGTAAAGCAATGCCTATTGGTGCACGCGTTACGCTGCGCGGTGCAAACATGTACGATTTTCTGGATCGTTTTGTAGCAGTATCTCTGCCACGTGTGCGCGACTTTAAAGGTATTAATGAGAAGTCTTTCGATGGCCGTGGTAATTATACTATGGGCGTAACAGAACAAATCATTTTCCCCGAGATCAATATCGATAAGATTGCTCGTATCAGTGGTATGGATATCACCTTCGTAACTACTGCTAAAACAAATGAAGAAGCTTACGAACTGTTGAAAGAACTGGGAATGCCTTTCAAAAACATTAAGAAAGATAACAACTAATTCTAAAGAATAATAAATGGCAAAAGAATCAGTAAAAGCCCGCCAACGCAAACGCGAACGCATGGTGGCTCAGTATGCTGAAAAACGCGCTGCTTTGAAAGCTGCAGGTGATTATGCAGGGTTAGATAAACTTCCCAAAAACTCTTCACCTACACGTTTAAAGAACCGTTGCCAGATTACAGGCCGCCCCAGAGGTTATATGCGTCAGTTCGGTCTGGCTCGTGTAATGTTCCGTGAAATGGCACTGGATGGCAAAATACCTGGAGTGCGTAAAGCTTCATGGTAACCCTAAAAATTAAATAGGGAAACGTTTCAAAGTCAGGTATTTTCCTGATACTCGTAACAAATATTACAAACAAAACTGAAAAATGGTAACAGATCCTATAGCAGACTTTTTAACCCGCATCCGTAACGCACAAATGGCGCGTCACCGCATAGTGGAGATCCCAGCATCTAATGTTAAAAAGCGTATGACGGAGATCCTTTATGATAAAGGCTATATCCTGAAATACAAATTTGAAGATGATAACAAGCAAGGCATCATCAAAATAGCATTGAAATACGATGCACAAACTAAAGAGCCTGCTATCAGGTCTCTAGAGCGCGTTAGCCGCCCTGGGTTGCGTCAATATGCAAAACCAGCTGATATACGCCGTGTAATGAGTGGTTTGGGTATTGCTATCGTTTCAACATCGAAAGGTGTAATGACAGATAAAGAAGCGCGTGCCCAAAACGTAGGTGGTGAAGTTCTTTGCAACATTTATTAATAAGTAAGTAATTAGAGGCTGATACATTAAGCCGTGCCTATACAAGGCTGACCGGTCAGGCTCAACAACATAAACAATATAAAAGCTAATTACGATGTCTCGTATAGGTAAAAAAACAATACCCGTTGTAAAAGGTGTTACAGTTACTGTTTCTCCTGCTAACGAGGTAACTTTAAAAGGCCCTAAAGGCGAATTGAAAGAAGCGATAGATCGCGATATTAAGATAGAGGTAGTCAACGACGAGATCGTGGTTACCCGTCCTACTGATCAGATTCGTCACCGCGCCTTACATGGTCTTTATCGCTCTCTTATAGCTAACATGATGAAAGGTGTTACTGAGGGCTTTAAAAAAGAACTGGAACTGGTAGGTGTGGGTTACCGTGCTGCTGTACAAGGCCAGCAAATAGATATGGCTCTTGGTTTTTCTCACAATATCATCTTTGATCTTCCTAAAGAAATAAAAGCGTCTGCAACTGCTGAAAAAGGTCAGAACCCAAGAATAATTCTTGAGTCGAACGACAAACAGCTTTTAGGTGCAGTAGCTGCTAAAATACGTAGCCTTCGTAAGCCTGAACCATACAAAGGTAAAGGTGTGCGTTACTCAGACGAAATCGTTCGTCGTAAAGCAGGTAAGGCAGCTGGTAAATAAGCTAATTGATCATCATCCACCAAAGTGGATGATGATTCTTTATAACAATAAATTAAAACTCCGGTAGCTCTCTGCCAAAACAGGGAAGCCCGTAAAACTTAAGAATATGTCAGTTGATAAAAAAGTAATGCGCCGCCAGAAATTACGTTGGCGTATACGTGCGAAAGTGACAGGTGTTGCAAATAAGCCACGTCTTTCAGTTTTCCGCAGCAATAAAGATATATATGCACAGCTTATTGACGATGCTACAGGCACTACATTGGCTGCTGCTAATTCCCGCCAAAAAGATATCGCTGCTCAAAGCGGCACTAAGATCGAAAAATCGGTGTTAGTAGGTAAGGCTCTGGCTCAAAAAGCTGTTGCTTTAGGTATCGAGGCTTGCATTTTTGATCGTGGTGGTTATCTGTACCATGGCCGTGTAAAGGCTATTGCTGATGGCGCTCGTGAAGGTGGTTTGAAATTCTAAAAATTATTAAGCGGGTTCGACCCGGATCAACACAAAATATTCTATGCCTCCAGGCATAAGCAAATAGATAAAAAATGGCGAAAACACAATTCAATCGCGTAAAAGGTGGAGACCTGGAACTGCAGGAAAAAGTAGTTGCTATCAACCGTGTTGTAAAAACAACTAAAGGTGGTCGTGCATTCAGCTTTTCAGCTCTTGTAGTAGTAGGTAATGGTGCAGGGGTAGTAGGTCATGGCCTTGGTAAAGCTAAAGAAGTACAGGAAGCTATTACCAAAGGTATAGATGATGCAAAGAAAAATTTGATAAAAGTACCGGTAATGAATGGTACTATACCTCACGAACAGTTGGCTAAGGAAGGTGCGGCAAAAGTTATGATCCGCCCGGCAGCACATGGTACTGGTGTAATAGCTGGTGGTAGCATGCGTGCTGTATTGGAAGCGGCAGGTATAACAGACGTACTGTCTAAATCTTTAGGTTCTGCTAACCCGCACAACGTGGTAAAAGCTACTTTTAGTGCTTTGGGCCTATTGCGCGAGCCGGTACAGGTTGCAAAACAACGCAACATAAACCTGAAAAAGGTATTTAACGGTTAATACCGTACTGCCTTGTAAACTTTGAATATTAACTATTTGAATTATTAAGCGTCATGGCTAAGATAAAAATTACACAACTGAAAAGCGGTATCGACCGTCCTGAGCGTCAAAAGCGTACGCTAAAGGCGCTGGGTCTGCGTAAATTGCACTCTTCAGTTGAAGTAGAAGCAACACCCCAGATTCTGGGTATGGTTAAAGCTGTTAACCACCTGGTAAAAGTAGAAGAAGCAAAATAATTATTAACCTGATTTGCGAGCGGTTATACATTCCGCGCAAGTTCAAAAATTGTATATACTATGCAACTGCACAATTTAAAGCCTGCTGAAGGCGCTACACACAGATCTAAACGTATTGGTCGTGGTGAAGGTAGTGGCCATGGTGGTACAGCTACTAAAGGTAACAAAGGTCAACAAGCACGTACCGGTTATCAATCTAAAAAAGGTCACGAAGGTGGTCAGATGCCTATTCAGCGTCGTATGCCTAAACGTGGTTTTAAAAGTCTTGACCGTGTTGACTATAAAGTATTCAATCTTGGCCAGTTAGATTTCCTGATCGAGAAGTACAATATCGAAGAGTTTAACTTAGATAATCTGTACATCAATGGTTTAATAAACCGTACCGATTCAGTTAAGATCTTAGGCAACGGTGAAACCAAAGCGAAAATAGCGTTCAAAGTAAATGCTATCAGCGCAAAAGCCAAGCAAGCAATTGAAGATGCTGGCGGCTCGGTAGAACTGGTTTAATTTATAACATTATCGGAAAGACGCATTTGGATAAATGCGTCTTTTATCGTTTATTCGCATTTCATTTTTCCTGATTAACAAACGTCCCAGTGAAGAAACTTATTGAAACGCTTAAGAACATTTGGAGCATAGATGAGCTTCGTAAGCGTATCCTATTTACGTTATTGCTTGTTTTAGTGTACCGTGCCGGTTGCTATATAACCCTTCCCGGCATCAACCCTAATCTCTTAGCTTTAGACAGCAGTAAAGAAGGCCTTTTAGGCTTATTTAACATGTTTGCTGGTGGTGCATTTAGCCGCGCCTCCATATTTGCGCTTGGTGTAATGCCATATATCTCAGCCTCTATCTTTATGCAACTGGCAGGTATAGTTGTACCTCAAATAGCCAAGATGCAACGTGAGGATAGTGGTCGTAAGAAAATAACCCAATACACACGTTATTTAACTGTTTTAGTTACAGCCTTCCAGGCAAGTGCTTATGTTGCTTACTTGCGTACCCAAACCGGAATGGCTATTGTGCCTGAATTTGGTGACTTTATGTTCTGGTTATCAACAGTTGTAGTGCTAACGGCCGGTACATTGTTTGTAATGTGGATGGGCGAAAAAATAACTGATAAAGGTATTGGTAATGGTACATCATTAATCATCATGGTGGGTATCCTTGCCCGTCTTCCTGAATCGTTATTCCAGGAATTCAGTGCACGTAACCTTGGTGGCGGCGGCGGTTTGTTGATATTCCTAATAGAAATGGCAATATTTATCGCTGTGATAGTAGGTCTTATCCTGCTTACGCAAGGTGTACGTAAAATACCATTGAACTATGCACGCCGTGTAATAGGCAGCAGCAATGCCGCTCGCGAAATAACTGGTGGCTCGCGCGATTTTATACCATTGAAAGTAAACTCCGCAGGTGTAATGCCTATCATCTTTGCGCAGGCTATTATGTTTATACCTGCTACTATTGCAGGTTTTACAGCCAATGAAAGTGCGCAAGGTTTTGTACGTGCCATGTCAGATCATACATCTCTTTGGTACAACCTGATATATGCTGTATTAGTAATTGCATTTACATACTTCTACACAGCACTAATCTTTAATCCAACTGAAATGGCTGATAATCTTAAGCGGAATAACAGCTTCATACCAGGTGTAAAACCAGGTGAGCCTACTGCTGATTATATTGCTACCATAATGGATCGTATTACACTTCCTGGCGCTGTATTTCTGGCTATTGCCGGTATACTGCCTGGTATCGCTGCTTTGTTTGGTGTTACCAGTGGCTTCGCATCATTCTTTGGTGGTACTTCAATGCTGATAGGTGTAGGTGTAATACTAGATACTTTGCAACAGATAGAAAGCCACTTGCTGATGCGCCAATATGATGGGCTAATGACATCGGGCCGTATCACAGGCCGCCAGAGCGCTGCCAGTGCTTCTGTTTAATTGAATTGCTTGAAATGATACATATTAGAAGTAAAGAAGAAATTGAGATAATAAGAAAAAGTGCTTTAATGGTAACTGCCACCTTAACCGAGGTGGCAGCCTTTTTAAGGCCCGGGATCACTACCTTATCTATAGATAAGATGGCTGAGACCTTTATACGCGATAATGGTGGTGTCCCATCATTTAAAGGGTATAATGGTTTCCCTGCGTCGCTTTGTATATCTGTTAATGAAACAGTAGTACATGGGTTCCCCAGCAATTATGAACTAAAAGAAGGAGATATTATATCGGTTGATTGCGGCGTATATATGAACGGCTATCATGGCGATCATGCCTATACGTTTGCTATTGGTAATGTAGCACCCGAATTGCTTAAACTAATGCGCATTACCAAAAATGCCCTTGCCCGCGCTGTGCACGAAGCGCACGAAGGCAACAGGGTAGGCGATATATCTTACGCGGTGGAGTACCTTACCAACAAAGAACACGGATATGGTGTTGTGCGCGAATTGGTTGGCCATGGTGTAGGTAAAAAGCTACATGAAGACCCCCAAGTGCCAAATTATGGTAAACGTAGCGATGGTAAAAAACTAAAAGAAGGAATGGTTTTGGCAATAGAGCCGATGATAAACCTTGGTACGCGTAATGTGTATACTTTGGAGGATGGATGGACAATTGTGACGGCCGATGGAAAGCCATCTGTACACTATGAACATACCACTGCTGTAGGTAAGCACAGGGGAGAAGCGCTTTCTAATTTTGCACCCATAGAGGCTGCAGAATTAAAAAATAAAGAATTGAATACAGGGCATCTGCAACAGGAGTCGGAATAAGACTATAATGTAATTGTAGCAGGTGAAGTTTCTAATATCTTCATTAGTATCTTTTCGCTGTCTGAAAGTTCGGCATTAGTATTACAAGCTATTATTTCATCCAATTTATTTAGGTATTTCGGTAGTGTATTATTAGTATAATGGTCTATTATAACCGGGTGTACGTAATACTTTCTGCATACCGTCCGTGTATTTCCTAAGTGGCTGGCAACTATATCCAGCGCAGCAACTATATTCTTTTTAGTAGCTGTAACGGTCTCGGCACTACCTATTTTTTCAAATGCTTCTAAAGCATGCAAGCTGCCTGCCCATGTGCGAAAGTCTTTTGCAGTAAACCCTGCGCCACTTATTTCTTTAATATAGTTATTCACCATACCTGAATCGATAGGTTTTCGCTTACCCTCTTCGTCGTAATATTGAAACAGCTCTTTGCCGGGAATATCGCGGCATTGGGTTACTATTTTTGCTAACTTTTTACTCTTTAGTTTTATATCATGGTAAATGCCTTTCTTGCCCTTGAAACTAAACTTGAGTTCATTTCCATTTATCTTAACATGTTGGTCTTTAAGTGTTGTAAGACCAAATGAGCCATATAGTTTTTCGTACATGCTGTTACCTATACGTATACAGGTACATTGCATAAGCGATACAACCGCGGCCAATACTTTTCGCAATGGCAATCCTTGTAAGGATAGATCCTCTTGTAGCTTCTTTCTTATAAAAGGAAGGTTTTCGCCAAAGCTTAACAGGTTTGAGAATTTACTTTGATTTCTCAATGTATTCCAGGCCGGGTGGTATTTGTACTGCTTGCGGTTTAGTTTATCATATCCCGTTACTTGCAGGTGTCCATTTTCAATAGCACATATCCAAACATTCTCCCATGCTGGCGGTATTACCAATCGCTTTATGCGGAACAGTTGATCCTTATCTTTAATCTGCTTTCCGTTATAAAGATATATGAAGCCCTCTCCCTTTCGTTTGCGGGTAATGCCGGGGTTTGTATCAGAAACATAAACCAGGTCTACAGCTTCTGCACTCTTTACTACATTACTTAACAGGGCTTTTAATTTGCGTTTCTGTATTCGTATCCCGGCTGTTTCCATATCAATATATAGTTGATGTAGCTAAATAAAAGTCATGCCCTGAAATGGGCATGACTGATAATATAAAGCAGGTGGGATATTATTTCTCTGCTACTTGTTCGGCCTTTTTCTTACTAAAGAAAACAAGGGCGATGCCTAAAAGCACTAGTACCGTAGATATGATCTCAGCTTGTGATGGATGAAAAAACCCAAGATCGTAGCGGAAGTTTACACGCATTTTTTCTACAAAGAAGCGCTCAATACCGTTTAGTATGAGGTAAATACCAAACATCTGCCATGCATATTTTAAACGTTTGCGTAAGCTCCAGAGTATCATAAAGAAGATGATACATACGGTAAACTCATACAGCGCAGTGGGAAATACACCAACCGGTAGCACACTGCAATAAGGACCAACACAGTTGGCAATAGGCATACCTGTGCTGTTTACGTTGTGAGGGTAATTCATTGCAAAGATCCAATCGGGCAGCCACGACGGAGCTTTTACAAAAGCATGAGGTACCTGTGGTAAGCTGCCAAATTCGGGTAATATATAATTGTTGAAATAATTGGCATCGTACTGCAA
>JAEZIL010000258.1 GCA_023436685.1 Bacteroidota bacterium
ATATTGACCATTATCTTTTTCCAGGTCATTAAACATCCTTCCACGACAGAACAAATAACCCAACCTGTCAATAAAACCGCCTGCAGCACCGGCATATTCAAAATATTCACGTTCTTTCCAATAACGGATCTTCGGCTGACAGGCTGCGAGACCCGGATAGCGCCCCATAGCATTTAGCAATGGCATAAACCAACCCGGCGTTACTTCGAAATCGGCACTAAGTAATATATAATATTTTGCCTGTATTTGCTTTAATGCTTCATAATAGCCATTAGCAAATCCTTTGTTTACAGCTATCTGCAGGGTTTTTATTGAGGGGTAATTGTCAACAACGTATTGATGGGTGTCATCTGTAGATGCATTATCTACAACAATGACTTCATACCCGCTTTCAGCCTCAGCAACAATGCCAGGCAAAAATAATTCATGCCACTTTCTACCATTGTAGCTAAGTATTACTACAGCAGTATCTTGTGTACAGATCATCATTGTTCAGAAACAATGATTTATTTATACTTTGGGGCGTATTGTGTATGCTCCGGAACAGGAATATCTTCATTCTTCTGGAACTTGTGCTCATAAAGGTTATAGCACCCTGCCCATGCAAATATGAAGAAGCCAAAAAAGAACAGTAGAAATAAAAAGCGTGATTTAGAAGGTTTGTTCAATTCTATATCCGCTTCATTTTCTATATGAGTGTTCTGGTTATATTGTTGCATGTCTGTAATGAAGAATTTGCAGCGACAAAAATAATAGTTATTAGTTCAAAATCATAATATTTTTACCTTGACCTCGTTTTTATCTTTTAAATATTATGCGCCAGTATATTAATTGGAAAACTTATTTAATATTAGTAGCACTATGTATTGTTGGCGCATCTTTGTTTTATACCAATCAGCTTGCAACCAGATTAGCTAACCAGGAAAGACAAAATGTACTACAACTGGTTGAAGGCTTGAAAACCCTTAGTGTAACCACCGACCCATATGCTACCAAGTATATCTCTACAATATTAGAGCAAAACACTACTATTCCACTTATTCTTACCGATGAAAACGGCAATATTCTTGACCATAAAAACCTGGATACTGCACGAAGTAAACGAAACCCTGATTATTTCAAAAATCAGGTTAATGAATTTAACGCTAATCACACCCCTATTGAATTTGATTATGGATATGGCCGTCAATATGTTTCGTATGGTGAGTCTTCTCTTTTGCGGCAATTACGGTATTACCCCTATGCACAACTGGCCATTATTTTCCTATTCTTGTTAATTGTAATGATAGCATTAAGCAACGCTCACAGGTCAATTCAAAATCAGGTATGGGTAGGCCTTTCTAAGGAGACTGCTCACCAATTGGGTACTCCATTAAGCTCAATAGAGGCCTGGCTGGAATTATTAAGAGACAACGAGGCTAACCATGAGGCAGTCACAGAAATGCAAAAAGATCTTGACCGGCTTAAGCTTGTAGCCGATAGATTTGGCAAGGTGGGCAGTATACCCAAAATGGAAGAAGAAAACCTTATTATTCGTCTGCAGAATATGGTTAATTATATGCAGAAACGGGCGCCCAATAAGGTCAATATTTCGCTAAAAAACAATGAAAGCGACATCCCGATTGCCATTAGCGGTCCTTTGTTCGACTGGGTAATAGAAAACCTGATGCGAAACGCTCTTGATGCTATGGAGGGTAAAGGAGAAATCGAAGTAAAGGTTACCAACCAACCCCAACAAGTCATATTAGACATTTGCGATACAGGGCGTGGTATTGCAAAACATCAGATAAAGAAAATATTCAATCCGGGGTTTACTACCAAAAAACGTGGATGGGGCTTAGGACTAAGCCTTTCAAAACGTATTATTGAAAAATATCACCATGGGTCAATTATGGTAAAAAATTCGGAGCCCGGTGTGGGTACAACATTTCGTATTATACTAAGACGATAAAAATATACGAGCTGCTCTTTAAATTTTGCTTTTAACTTTTACCTTTGCAATCCCTCAACTACTATGCGGCGGTGGCGAAACTGGTAGACGCACTACTTTGAGGTGGTAGCGCCTGTAACGGGCGTGGGAGTTCGAATCTCCTCTGCCGCACATCAAGGCAAGCATTACATGCTTGCCTTTTTATTTATATTACAATATACAATGCTTTCGGCAAGATAATTTTATACACCTTTGCTACAAATATCATTACTATGTCTTGTACCTTCAATTTACCCGTTAATGGAACTGTGGAAGCCTTCGAACAAAAAGTAAAAGCCGCAATAGAAAAAGCAGGTGGCGAGCTGGGCCAGGAAAACGGAATGGCTGTATTTTCTATTAGCACACCTGTAGGCCGCGTTGTAGGCAGCTATGCCATACAAGGCAATGATGTGAAAGTAGACATAAGTGATAAACCCTTTTTTCTTAGTTGCGATAAAATAAAAGAATTCCTGGAAACCTATCTTAAGTAGTATACAGATATAGTAATTCGCAATTCTGTTTAGTATCTTTCTGAAATATCTTATAATTTAATGAGGCTATCTATAACAGCTAAGTTATACTTAGGTTTCCTTAGTGCCATAGTCATAACTATAATAATAGGCATCGTTACCTATCAATCTATACAATCTCAGCAGGAGAATGCCCGCTGGCTAAGACATTCATACCAGGTTATCAATAAAGTGGATGACATCCAGAACATATTGATAGATATGGAAACAGGCCGACGAGGATTTAGAGCTACTAATCAAAAAAAGTTCCTGGAACCATACAATAGTGGCTTGTTGAACATAATGCCTGCCATAAATGATCTTAAAAACCAGGTAAAAGATAACCCTCAGCAATTAAGCAACGTCCAGATTTTAGAATCTAAAGTACTGGGAGTGCTTCAACTATGGCAAGAGTATGGCCAGGATGCCAGCGCTTATACAATGGATATTGTAATAAGAATGACGGATACAGAAAAGCAGAAAATGGACGACATCCGCCAGCATATTAATAAAATCACAAACCTCGAAACCGATTTACGTATTAAGCGCGAACAGGTTAATGAACGCTCATTAAGCCTTACATCCAACATTTCAATAATAGGCTCATTTGCGGTTTTAGTTATTATTCTAATTCTTATATACTTTATTATTTCAGAATTTAATAACCGTAGGCGTGCAGAAGCTGCCGTTCAGGAAAATTTGCAAGAGGTTAAACTGCTAAACGAAGAAAGTAATAATAAAAACTGGCTTCTTACAGGCGTTGCGTCTGTAAATAATGGCCTTCAAGACAAAGATGACATATCAACTCTAGCTAAAAGCGCATTAAATGTAGTTGCAGCCTATATAAATGCTACTGCTGGTGCCCTTTATATTTATAAGGAAGACCAGGAGTCGCTGATTATGGTGGCTTCCAGCGCCTTACCTGCCTCTACTCAAAGGCAGTTTAAAATTGGGGAGGGCCTTGTTGGCCAGGCAGCTAATACTAACCAGGCATATATTACCAAAAATATACCCTCTACATATTGGAGTATTCATTCTGCAACAGGTTCAGGCATTGCGGGCGAAGTTGTATGCGTACCCCTTTGGTATAACAAAGAGCTGAAAGGAGTGTTAGAGTTCGGCACTTTTGGCCATTTCTCTGACCTGCAAATCGACTTTTTAAATAATATAGCCTACAATATCGCTACGGCAATTAATGGTGCTGAATCAAAAGAAAAAGTAATGCTCCTGCTTGAGCAAGTACAGATACAAAAGCTAGACCTGCAAAACCAGCAAGAAGAACTAAGGCAAACCAATGAAGAACTTACCCGCCAGGCTGAGGTATTGCAAGCTTCTGAAGAAGAATTGAGGGTTCAGGAAGAAGAACTGAGACAAATAAATGCCGAGCTTGAAGAAAAAAATGAAACTGTAGAAATATCGCGCCAGGCACTAGCTCAAAAAGCCAGTGAATTGGAAATAACAGGTAAGTATAAGTCAGAGTTCTTAGCAAACATGTCTCACGAGCTACGTACACCTTTGAATAGTGTACTGATACTTGCTAAAATATTATCGGAAAACAAACAGGCTAATCTTACTACTAAGCAAATAGAATACGCCAATATTATTCACAAATCGGGCACAGATCTGCTAAACCTGATCAACGATATACTAGACCTCTCAAAAATTGAGGCCGGGAAAATTGATTTCAATTTTGAAGACGTTAAGATCAGCAGCATTATTAAAGATATATCTCAAACATTCCATGTCATATCAGAAGAAAAATCAATCGCTTTTGACCAAGTGAAAGAAGATGATGTGCCGGATACAATATATACCGATAAACAGCGGCTGGAGCAAGTAATTAAAAACTTATTATCCAATGCTTTCAAATTTACCCCGGCACATGGAGCAGTAACACTATCGTTTAAAGTATCAGATAATACTTCTCATCTTACTAACAATACATTGCATAAGGCTAGCAAAGTAATGCTGATTGAAGTAAAGGATACTGGTATAGGTATACCTGCCGAAAAGCAACAATTAATATTTGAGGCTTTTCAGCAGGCCGACGGCTCCACAAGTCGTAAATATGGAGGTACAGGCTTAGGGCTATCTATCAGCAAAGAACTGGTAAAGAAACTGGGGGGTGAAATAAGGCTATCCAGCAGTGAAAACGAAGGCAGCACTTTTTCTCTATACCTTCCGCTAGATAAAGTATCATTTCAGGAAGATGTAGTTAATACCGAAAAGGAAACACTGCCTACACGTGAAGAGCAATATGATTTAACAGGTATAATAGAACAAACTAAAATTGCTGACGACCGGAAAATTATAAATCCTGCAGATAGAACTATGCTCATAATTGAGGATGATCCTCAGTTTGCATATATAGTTCAGGATTTTGCTCGTAGCAGGGGGTATAAGACCATTGTTGCATTACAAGGGGATGAAGGACTGTATTATGCACGTAAGTACCGCCCTTCAGCAATAACACTAGACATACAGCTACCTGTAATAGATGGTTGGACATTACTTAAACTCCTAAAATCAGACGAAAGGTTGAGAGAAATACCCGTCCATGTTATCTCAGCAACAGATATTGATAAATCAGGTGGTGCCGCCCTGGCATTTATAAAAAAGCCGGTGGAGAAGGATGACTTGGAGAAAGCATTTAATCTAATCAACCGGAATATATATTCCGATATAAAAAAACTTCTTGTAATAGCCGACAACAATAGCATTGATAATTTTATTAAAAAAGTTTTTCAGGAGAAACACGCAGATCTAGAGTATGATCTTGTAACTAATGAAGCAGACGCAATTCATAAAATGCATGATATAAAATATGATTGCATCATTGTTGATATGAGTCACCAGCTTGAAAAAGGGAAAAAGGAACTTAAACACATACATGCCAAAGCTAAAAACACTGATACACCTATAATAATATACCTTGATGAGGACCTTTCTAATAAAGATGAAGCTCATCTCAAGCGACTATCGGATGTTATTATCAGAGATTCATCTCAGGCTAAAGACAGGTTGATGGACGAGTTGGAACTATTCCTGTATAAAGTTCAGGAAGTTGAGAGCACACCCTTTCCAAAGTCGGCACTTAACAATAATATTGGCCAGGAAACTACTTTGCAAAATAAGAAGGTTTTGTTGGCGGATGATGACATGAGAAATGTTTTTGCACTAACTACACTGCTGGAAGAAAATGAAATGTAGGTAATAACTGCAAACGACGGTAAAGAAGCCTTATCACTGCTGGAAGAACACAGTGATATAGACATCATACTAATGGATATTATGATGCCTGAGATGGATGGGTACGAAGCAACGAGACTGATCAGGGCCAATAAAAAATATGCACATATTCCTGTAATAGCATTAACAGCAAAAGCAATGCAAGGAGACAGGGGGAAAACGCTTGAAGCTGGAGCATCTGACTATATAACAAAACCGGTAGATAATGCCCGCTTACTATCTTTAATGCGTGTGTGGCTGACTAAATAATATGTCTAATAAACAATTAAGCGATGTAGAGCTGGAAGATATTTTACAAGTCATAAAATCGCAGTACGGATATGATTTTCATGACTATGCTCATGCGTCTATCATGCGGCGGGTGCACCGTTGTATGGAAATGAGCAAAACCAGAAACGCATTCGACTTAAAATTTAAGCTTACAAACGAGCCTGATTTTTTTAATTGGTTCCTGGAATCAGTTACTGTGAATGTAACAGAAATGTTTCGTGACCCAGAATTCTACAAAGAGATACGCAACCATGTTATTCCTAAGCTTGCTTCCTACCCTACCATTAAAATATGGCATGCAGGGTGTGCTACCGGAGAAGAAGTTTATTCAATGGCAATTCTTTTAAAAGAAGAGGGACTTCTGGAAAGAACGCGCATCTATGCTACAGACTTAAATCCTGCTAACCTGGAGAAAGCCCGCAAGGGGATCATGCCCCTTTCTTATATGAAAAACTATACTCAGAATTATCTTTTATCAGGTGGTAAAAGTGATTTTTCTGAATATTATACTGCCCGGTATGGTAATGCTATAATTCGGAAAGACCTTTTAGCTAATGTCTTATTTTCCCAGCATAATTTAGTAACGGATCAGGTCTTTAATGAGTTTCAGCTTATTTGTTGCAGGAATGTTCTGATATATTTTAATAAAAAGTTACAGGATAAGGTGTTGCGATTGTTTTATGATAGTTTATCACCTTTAGGATACCTTGCTTTAGGTATAAAAGAAAGCTTATTATTTTCACAAATAAGAGATAATTTTCAAACTGTTAGCGCAAACAATAAGATCTTTCGCAGGAAAACCTGATATGTATGACGGAAATAGTGGTAATAGGCGGCTCAGCCGGTAGCTTACAGGTTTTAAGAAACTTACTTGAAGCCATACCAACACACCCAACATATACCGTTGTAATAGTTATACACCGATTAAAGAATGTACTAAGTGATCTAAGCCGGATACTATCCGACAATAAAACTATTCGCGAGCCATTAGATAAAGAGCCTATAAAAATTGGCCAGATATATCTGGCACCCCAAAATTATCACCTACTTGTTGAAAGTGGTCGTACATTTAGTTTAGATTATTCAGAAGCTGTAAATTTCAGCCGTCCGTCCATTGATGTTACATTTGAAAGTATAGCATTAACTTATGGGCCAACAGCCGTAGCAATACTGCTTAGTGGTGCCAATGACGATGGAGCTTCAGGGATAACATCTATTTTGGAAAAGAACGGAACGGCCATAGTGCAAGACCCTGATACAGCTGAGTATCCGGCTATGCCTTTGGCTGCAATAGAAAAAAATAAAAAAATATCTGTACATACACCCGCTTTTATAGCAAAATATATCAGCTCCCTAAATCTCTTCAAGCTTTAATATCGTATCCTGTACTATAGTTACTATGCAATACAATAATTTACCCGCTACATTTAAAATTCTGTTGGTAGATGATAAAGAAGAAAACCTTATCTCGCTGGAAGATATCCTTGAAAAGGAAGGGCGAACTTTTATAAAAACAACATCAGGCAATGAGGCACTTAAAGCAGCATTACGATATGACGATATCGGCCTGATAATGCTTGATGTGCAAATGCCAGATATGGATGGCTTTGAAGTTGCAAAACTTCTTAAATCCAATTCAAAAACAAAGGATATCTCTATCATCTTTGTTACAGCACTAAGTAAAGAAGAACAGTATATTTTAAAAGGCTTTGAGCAAGGCGCAGTAGATTATTTGCAAAAACCTCTTGACATTAATATAACTAAGGCTAAAGTAAATGTTTTTGAACAACTATATTTTCATCAGCTTGGCTTAAAAAACACATCAACAGAACTCTCAAGAATCAATAAACAACTTGAGCAATTTGTGTACATAGTAGCTCATGACCTTAAATCTCCTCTTACGGGCATAATGGGACTACTATCTATTATGAGTGAAGAAAAAGACATTTCAGAGAATGATAAATTGAGAGAATATACAGATTTATTATCCCAGGCTACAACTCACCTTTCGCAGATGATTACGTCTATTCTTGATTATTCAAAAAAGAGTATTGATGAACAGGCGGTTGAAGAGGTTGACACACATAAACTAGTAGAGGAAACAAGCCACTTACTATTCCCACCCAGCAATATTACTATTACCATAAAAAACAAATTGCCAATTATCACCACAAAAAAACTTAAACTTCAACAGGTATTTCAAAACCTTCTAAGCAATGCCATTAAATATAGTGATAAAGAGCAGGGATTAGTAGAGATTGGTTTTGAACCGAGAGGTGAATATGTTGAATTTTACATAAAAGACAATGGACCAGGTATAGCGGCAGAAGACGAACAGCATATCTTTCAGCTATTTCACACCACAGGCAATAGGGCTAAGAGTGAAACCAGCACCGGAATAGGTTTAAATATCCTGAAAATGCTTATTGAGGAGCAAGGAGGGCATATATGGGTTAAATCAGAGCCAGGCAGCGGCAGTACATTTTTCTTTACATGGAAAAATATTGGTTCTACCGTTACCATTGCACAGTAAGATAATCGGCCTGGCCGTATGTACCTGCTAATACGATGAACCCAACTTTATTGCCCGCAAATCGCTGGGCAGGCATATCAAACAGTTTGGTCCCGTTAGCATATCCGGTCCAATAGCCATTTACTTGTTCCAATTCTATATTATTCCAGCCTGCTTTAATAGCTGAACTATAAGTCCAATCAACAAGTGTAGTTACCTGGGTATTAGCATTGCCTTCTTTATATACAGCAAAGTACCCTTCATCATCTATAAAGAAAGAATATCCATAGTCGTAATTAGAAACACCAAATGCCAGCCCCATTGCATTATCAGAGGTAATACTTGTTTGTATTAAGAAATCGTAAGCTGTATTTAAACCTGTATTTACGGCTACCGTATTTGTACCGTCAACTGTAGGTGTATATGTATAGTTCAGTACTCCACCTCCTATATCTACAAAAGCAGAGTTTACATGATCGCTAAATGACCAATTATGTGCATCATAGTCAAAATTATCATCAAAAGCGTACTGATAACCTGTTGGTGGTATAGGGTTAGTGTTATATCTATCCTTTGTACAGGAGGAAATTGTAATAGCCAAAAGCGCTAATAGACTAATGCTAAAAATGGTTTTTATGTTAGGCTGTGTCATACTATTCTGTTAATAGTTGTAACTAATAATCTTGCCACAGGTTTAAAACGGAGAAATAATAATTATCATTTTTAACTGGGCAACAACACTTATTGTAGAATTTGTTACACTTCTGTTCGTTTCCAACTACCTGTAAATCAATAAATTTCTATTTGGTGCGATATTTTTTGTGGTAGGTACAAAAACAACTACTATGAAAAAATTAATGATTCCTGCATTATCTCTAACAGTAGCGGCACTTAGCTTTACGGCATGCAATAGCTCTGAAACAGAAACTACTTCAACCGATAGCACGTCTGTTATGACTACCGAGACAACTACAGCTACTCAGTATGTAGACCTTAACACAGGCAACACTGTAGAAATGAGAAAAAATGAAAGCGGACAAATGGTTAGTATGGCTACAGGCGAACCTGTTGAATTCTATGTAGACATGAATACCAGAGATACTTTCTATGGTAAAACAGGCACAGTAGTAAACAATGCAATAGTGCGTGGTGATGATATGAAATATGAACTAGATGAGTCAAAAGCAAAATGGGATGGCAACGAGCTAAAAGTTGAATATGCTGATGGCGGAAAAATGAAAGCTGATGAGGATGAATATAAATACAAATCAGGCGATGGAAAAACAAAAGTAAAAGTTGATGGTGATGACGCTAAAATAAAAACAGAGGATAAAAAAATAAAAATGGAAGATGGTGAGCCCACAAAAGTGAAAAACAGGTAATCTTAGGGCACGATATTTTTACTTCAAACTATAAATACTCAATATGGATAAGCTAGAAATAAAAGGCAAATGGAACGAATGGAAAGGTAAAATAAAGCAAGCAAACGCTGACCTTACAGACGATGACCTTCAATATGAGGAAGGGAAAGATGATGAACTATTTGGACGTTTGCAGCAAAAGTTAGGAAAAACTAAAGATGAGGTTATTTCCTGGTTACGTTCTTTAGGTTAATAGCATTTAGCTATTGATTTATCAAAATGGTGGCGCATAAGCATCTGATACATGCTGCCACCATTTTTTTATTTTACTAAGTACATTACTACCGGAAAATGATCGCTATAACCATTTACCCAATATGTGCCTTTGAATGACCTGTATGGAAATCCTTGTTTTGTATACTTGTCTCTTATATCAGGTGTACTGTATACTTCTACTCGGTCGTATCTAAACCCTTTATCGTTTAACAGATTTTTAGAGATTATTATTTGATCATATAACTGCCAGCTTTGTTTGTATCTACAAGTACCTTTGCCCGACAAATAAATATCTACCCACGGATTAAACAAACCACCATCTGATTTATTATTGCTGGCCGATAGTATTTGTTTTATACTTTTATCGGTGGGATTATCATTTAGATCGCCCATTATAATTACAGGAATTTGAGGATTCTTCTTTAATAATGAATCAACCACTTTTTTGTTATAATATGCTACGACTTCTCTTTTAGCTGTGGTTTCGTTTTTCCCTTCCCTTCTCGATGGCCAGTGATTAACCAGTATAAAAATTTCTTTGCCTTCAAGCAAGCCATATACAAATAGTATATCGCGCGAATGCTCTAGAGAAATATTATTATGTATATATACCGGCAAAGGATAAGATGATTTCAAGCTGAAGCGTTTGGGGTCATACAACAATGCAACATCAATACCTCTTATATCTGGTCCATCATACCATACGTATTTATATCCTCTTTTACTTATGACCTTCTCAGCACATAGATCCTTAAGCACCTTGCCATTTTCAACTTCAGCTAAGCCTATTATTGCGGGTCCGTTAACATCAGAGGCTAAACCCTTAATTACAGTAGCAATGTTGTGCAATTTTTTACTATATATCTCGCTGGTATACCTATAATCTCCCTGAGGAGTAAAGGCATCATCCTCTTTTCGGGGCTCATTTATTGTGTCAAAAAGATTTTCTACGTTGTAAAAAGCTACAGCAAGACGGTCAACTCTCCCTTTTTGCGCAAAAGCACTTGCATAAAAGCAATTCAAACTAAAAAAAACCAATAAAAGTAATGATTGCTTCTTCCAGGAGGCAACTCCCATACGCGCTATTTTAATTAATTATTAAGAATACTATCCGCAAAGTAGCGTGACAAATTAGAAAGGTACATTTGTACAAACCTACTGGTATGTCATTTCTCAGACAAATTTTTGCTCCGGCTGATAATAAGTTTTACCAGTTGCTCGATAAGGTAACGAATAACCTTAAAAATATGAGCGATATTTTTTTGAATGCAACAATGGGCAATACTGAATTGCGCGAACAGAACATAAAACTTCTTCAGGACCTGGTTGATACAAATAAATTAATTACACGCAAACTGTTCACGATGGTTAGTGGCAGCCTCGTTACACCTATCGACCGCGAGGATATACATTATTTAGCATCAGGCTTAAACGACATAGCTACGCACACACTTATTGTTGCCAAACACATACGTAGCAGGCAGATAGATATCCACTCTAAGACCAACAATACAGTTTTAGAAAATATAATCAGCATAATATCATTACTCAATGAATGTTTAAGAGAATTGCGTTTTAGAACATCTTTTCCCGATATCGCTCATAAGCTTCAGAAGATGAAAAAACTTATAAATGAGAGTGATAATTTAATAGATGACGCAACATTCCGGGTACTGGAAAAAGAAATTGCTGTTTCTGATCTTATTAAGCAAACAGACCATTTCGATACAATGCAATTTCTACTTGAAAAATATAATAATCTGGTTAACACTCTTGAATCTGTCATCATTAAATATGGCTAAAGCAATGTAACTTTATTCTAAAGCATTGCTATGAAAAATACTTTAGTCGCTTGTATAATTCTTGTTACTGCACCTGTATTCATGAATGCCTCTTGCAACAAAACAACTGCAAGCACAAATAAAAAATGCGACCCCAATGTTACATGCACTATGATATACGCCATGGTTACTACACAAGTGCAGGATAAAAATGGACAAGCAGTAAAACTCGATGAATACTACACCGTACGTACTTCTACAGGAGAAAAAATAAAATTGGAGAATCAGGTAGGGCTGGATGGGCACTATACTGTTCTAGACGATAGTTACCAGAAAAACCTACAGCTTGCTACCGACAATTTTAAATTTATAGGTATAAAAGACGGCAGAGAGATAGTTAGTGAACCATTCACTATTTCTGCCGACTGTTGCCACATACAGAAGAAGGCTGGTAGATCTACTAT
>JAEZIL010000266.1 GCA_023436685.1 Bacteroidota bacterium
GGTATGTCCAGCTCTTTACATGTTTGCTTTACTATAGCACTGATACGCGGATAATGCACATGCGATATTTTAGGAAACAAGTGGTGCTCTATCTGGAAATTCAGTCCACCAACCCACCAGGTAATGAATTTGTTACGCATGGCAAAATTAGCCGTTGTTTTAAGCTGGTGCAAAGCCCATTCATCTTCCATCTTATTAGCAGGCTGCACTGCTTCCGGGAATGTCGTTTCCTCAACCACATGCGCCAGCTGAAATACCAGGCTAAGGATAATGCCTGTTACGGATGAATAAATTACAAAACCTATAAGCCAAGGCATGAAGCCAACAAAATAAATAGGGAAAACGACGAATAATATCAGATGCAGCGCTTTAAAACCCCAAAAAAAGACATGATCGACAGACTTGAGCTTTTTCAAAGGCATTTCGCCTACCTTATTGGTGAAGTACTTTTTATAATCGGTATAAAAAACCCATGCGCTATATAGCAATGCATACAAGCCCCAAAAGTAGATGTGCTGGTATTTATGCAGCTTATAATGTTTTTGCGCCTTATTGATGCGAAGTAAAATACCGGCATCAATATCATCATCTACCCCTTCAATATTTGTATAGGCATGGTGCACTACGTTATGTTTGGTATTCCACATAAAGCTGCTGGCACCCATGGCATCCAACGTGAATGCCGCCACTTTATTAAACTTAGATGAACGACTAAAGCTTCCATGCGCGCCATCGTGCATTACATTGAATCCTATGCCTGCTGTTATAATACTCAACAGCACACACTCTGCTATGGCAAATACTGTAGCGGGGGTAAAGAAAATTAAGGTGAACATATAAAAACAGGTAAGCAGAAATAAGTATTGCCGCTTTTAGGTATAAACTAAAATTGCCTGTAGCGCGTATTTTATTTTGTTCGAAATATTCATTGACACGCTGTTTCAACAAAGCATGTAAAGAAAGGACTGGAGCGCCGAATTTAGGTGCCGACATAAAACTAGAAAAATTAATAATTACAAAAAGGAACGTAAGGCAACAAAACAGTATGGCACGATCAGGAGGAATTAATTTTTAAAGATCAAGCCATTATGAGGTGTATCGTGTTAAAGGTAAGACTATTAGGACTATCAACAATATAATAAACCCTAATGTTATCATAATACACTTAGTACTGTACGCGTACTATCTTCCATTGTTCAGGTTCTATACGGTCGGCTGAGATAAAATATATTTTCTCACGCTGATAGAATTCAAGCATTTCAGCAGCGAAGTAATCTTTGTGTAACACTTCTTCTTTGTTGTCGTATGGTTTATTATACACTACTACTTTACCTTCTGTTATACTTGTCGTGGTGTCCCATTTGTGTGTTGGCAATACTATTACTGTTATTGTATCGCCCCTCTTCATGCTATCACCGGGCTTTAGTACTTCAGTTATTTTTATGCTGAAGCGTTTTACATCCCGCATATCGTATATATACCCTGCTATGTAGTTGAGGCTCTTCAAATACCACCGGAGGAAGGTTCAGCTTACGTGCCCTGGCTGCTTCTTTGTCCACTTTTGCATGTAGTTCTTTCAACTCTTTTAGATGGTTTAGCGAATCTTCTTTGTGCGTTCGACGCACATAATCCCGAAATAAAGAATCAGTAACACGAGCACTAACAAAGTGCCCTGATACGGGAGTTTGATTATATTGCTTTGCCAGTTGTAAAGTATCGCACTGCAAGATTTTACCCGCAATAGCAAAAGATGAGGTATTGAGTTTCGATTGCCATAGCTGGCGTTCCCAGTCTATAGCATGCGTTGTCATAGAGCTAAGCAAGAAACAATACAACATCAACAATGCTCTCATCATCTCAAAGCTCTGATTAATTATTTATGCCATCGTCAGGCTATTGTTAAAAACTCCTGTTGATGCCAAACACATACCTAAACGCGGCATAGTCGGGATTGGCAAATGGTGGCCTGTTCACCACAAACGGCATATCGAAACGCAGCGTAAGCGGCTGTGCCTTATCAAATACGCCAAATTTCTTCACCGTTAGTGCAAAGCCTACACCTGCATCTATACGCAGGCTGCTCCATTCTGTTGTTGGCTGTATATTCCAATAAGTTGCCAGATTGCCTGTTTTACTCAATTGCATGATACCTGCATCGCCAAACAAGTACGCATCTAAATGCAACCAATTACGTGTAAACCTTGGGGCAAACTTGATGAATTTATCAAAATCAACTTCCACATTGGCAGCTATACCACTACGCGATTTATAGCCTATCAATATTTGCCCATCATGCTCTTCTGCTATCAGGTAGCCGGCATAGCCACGCAGGTTAAGACCGCCACCTTGCTGAAAATGATTCATATCGGTTTGCGAATATGTACGCCAGTCGTTAGGCACAAAACCTACACTGCGGGTGTATTTATTCTCCATCAGCTCTTCGGGGTTGGCTCCTGCTGCATACAATGCGCTTTCGTAAGGTATATTAGTACCCATACCGTAACGGCCAAACAAGCGTGTGCGTACCTCTAGCTTGCCCAGGTTATTATAGTTAATTGCTTCGCCCTGCAAGTAACTATAGTTGAAGCTACCTGCACCGTTACCTGTAAGTAAAGGCGCACGTACACCAAGCGTATAAGCACCTATGCCACGCAGGCATTTATAGTTATGCGTCCAGGCAAAGTTGATAGATGAATTTGCATGTGCCTTAGTACTGCTCCACTCGTTAGGGTATAGCAAGTAGTCAAAATCTCGTGGTACGGGGCGCCACATGGTTTGTGCGTATAGTTCAATTCTATCTGCTGATTTGGGTAACCAGTTAAAGCCACCCCGATGGAACCAAAGGCCATCGAGCAGGCGGCTGTTCATTTGCAACTGCAGCTTGCTGTAGTTCTTGCTAAGCGGTGTCAGGTAATTGAAAGTATAGCTGATGGGCAAATACCTGTCGTACCAACCTTCGCCTTCAAAGCTTTTATAGTCGAACTGCTGGCCAACATGCGTATTGAACCAAACAGTAGCATCTACCTTGCCTCTCGAGAAAAGATAATCGCCTTCAGCATGCAGGCCAAGCTTTACTCCGTCTACAGCATTCCACCAAATGTCGGGACGCAGGTACATACGATAGTGTTTTCTGTCATACTGAGCCGCTACACCATAGTCGGGTCGTATCTTTACACCTTGTATGCGTATAGGCAAACCACGTGTTATATAATTGTCTCGCCAGTCACGGTCGGCAAGGCGGTAGGTAGTATCGAGTTGTACTTTTCGTATACCCGATGGTATTTGCACGTGTGCCGTATAGGTTTTATGCAGCTTGCTCCAGCCATACCATTTGGGCAATGTGGTAGCACGCGTATCTTTCTCGTACCAATTATTGGGTATATAGAAATTATGTTTGCTGCCATCTTTTGCCGTCACAGTAAAGTCAACCGGCATTTCCATTTGCCCATTCCGTTTAAACTTTATAGCAAAGCTATCTTGCCCACTTATACGTTTAATGCCGCAAATACTATAATCTATCGCCTTGGTGGTTTCTAACCATTGGTCGAAAAACCAGTTCAAATCTACATTTGCATACTGTATTATTGAATTACGGAAATCTTCGAAATAAGGATGCGCGAAACACCATTGCTTAAAATAGTGCTGCATAGCGTGCTTGAATAAACTATCGCCCAATACATACTCCAGGTCGTACAGCATCGCAGCCGTTTTGTAATACACGCTGCGGTATCCACCCTCGTGGTGCAGTGCATCCTGGAAGTCATTTGAATGTGTATTCAGCGCCGCATCTGTTTGATTAAGTGCATCTAGTGTGTACACATCCATCACACGCTTATCAATAGCCAGTGTAGGCTCATAAGCCCAACGGCGTACAAAGTTCTTTGGTTTCTTTTCAACCATAGTATCTCCATCTATACGGCGCAGGCCATGCGCGGTAAGGTACTGGGTAAAACCTTCATCCATAGCAGCGCGGTAGGTTTCATTGCTGCCTACCATACCATAAAACCAATTGTGTCCTATTTCATGTATCAACAAGCCACGGTAGCCGGGGTTGCTACCTGCATCTAAGGTCAGCATTGGGTATTCCATACCATCAGCAGCATCGGCAGCTACCATTTTTGGGTAGCGGTAGCGGCCAATATCGTTGCTGAATGTTTCTATGATCTTCGCTACCAGGTCAGCACTGTTTTGCCAGCCCGATGCGTGTGGTTCCTGCACCAGCCCTACGCATTCCACACCATTCCATACGGTGGTATCTATACGGTAAGAGGGGTCAGCGGTAAAAGCAAAATCGTGTACATTATCGGCTATATAGCGCCATACTCTACGCTGGCCTTTTACATATGGGGTTATAATGCTGGGCTTCTCATTCCATTTCTTGCTGGCAAAGTTCTTCACATCCAGCTTAGCGCGCAATGTATCGGGCAATACTTCTGCACGGTTCTGCAATTCGCCCGTAGCTTCTACAACGTAGTTGCTGGGAAAATCAAGGCTTACTTCGTAACGGCCAAAATCACCATAAAATTCTTTGTTGAGATGCTGGTATGTGTCCCAGCCAAACTTACGATCGTATACTGCTATTTTAGGGAACCATTGTACACCGTTGTAATGCTTAAAGCCCCATGCATCGTACATTTTCATACGGCGGCGTGTGCTACCTCCATTATCAAAGTATGTTTTTAAGCCCATGGTAAAGCGCACCATTTTTCCCGGCAATAGCGGCCTCGACAAGTACACTTTCATCACTGTATTATCAAGCTCATAGTGCAAAGGCTTGCCGTCGGCTTGCAGGTCGGTTATAACAATACCCATTCCTTGCTGTTCATACTTGCCTAACCTTGCCTTTACCTTGTTGGCTTTTTCAAGTGCACGCAAGTGCGAGCCCTTTACAAAAGCATTTTGAAAAAGGTGAAAATAAACATACTGTAACGTATCGGGTGAATGATTTTCGTATAGCAGCATCTCGTTTCCATCTACTACATGCGTTTCTTCATCTATGCGCGCACTAATGGTGTAATGCACGCTTTGCTGCCAGTAGCCGGGGTATGGCGGCTTGTCTTCAATACGCTGCACCTGCTCGCGACTATAGCCGGGCTGTGCAGTGGAAGATGCTATGGAACATAACAATATCAGCAGTGCGGATAAATATTTTTTCATTGCAGTAGAAGTGTGCTATAAGCTGTGAAAATACAGCAAAGAAGCGAGAAAGATGGGGTGGCTGCAGGTTAAATTTATGGTGATGGTTTGAGTACTTCTCTTTGGGTAATAACAAGTGTTTTGTTAAAAGCAAAATTACGCTTTTATATTTAAAATATAAAATTAAAAATGATGATGCCGATGTATATCCCCTTGTCGTTTAGTTTCGTTTGCTTGTTTTTTGAGCACTTGTGCTTGTACTTAAAAGCATTTAAGTACAACTTATGCTTCAAGCATAAGTTCTTCATGTACCAACTTTCTGATGACAAGCACTTCCTATCATTATTGTTATGTTATAGTGTTAGTTGTGCTGCTTTGGACTCATTCAAAACTAAAATTATAAACATTTAATTATCAATTAATTATTATAAATTATTATCTGAGAGTTAAAATAATCAGAAATTAAAATGTGATTAAATCATATATAAATACAAGTACATTAACTACAAACACTGACAAATGTCATTAAATTTAATAGCAATAATTTACTAATTCCTGACAATCCTATTGTAAAATCTATTCTTTATATGAAAAAGACTTACCTCCTCTTAGTATTGCTATGTTTATCGGTGTTTGGGGCAAAGGCGGTTACTACCATAAGCACCCCTGTTTACCCCGCAACAGGTGGCTATAGCTACTATTATTTTCAGTCAAGTCCAATAGCAGCCTGCGCTATAACTTTTATTGTAAACAACACTAATTCATATCCTATTACAATTCAAAAAGTGGGCTATAGCAGTTACAATCCCGATGCTCATTCTTTATGGTATAGTTCATCCAGTCTATCAGGTGCTACCGGCAATATAACAACATCCGGGGCATGGATACAAGCGGCTAGCTTAACCAGCACATCTTCATACTTCCCCACCATAAAGGATGATTTTTTTACCTGCTGTGTGACTATTCCGGCAAATACGCAATATCGCTTTGCTGTGGTAAGTGCTACTAATGTACTATTTGGCAGTCAAGCATTATATAGTGCTACAGCATTAGGATCAGGTGGTGTATATCTTGATTGCAGCAGTAGTATGTATGGTGCTGCTACAAATTGCGCTAGTTCTGGTTATGGTTATTTTGGATCTATTACATTTACTACTTGTGAGGCTCCGGGTAGCCTTCTCCCAACAAATGTCACTAATTCTTCTGCTGATTTCAGTTGGACGGCGGTAACAGGCAGTACTGGGTATGAATATGCTTTAGATCAAAACCCGAAATATACAACCGGGGCTACAACAACTATTTCAGGTACCACGTATAGTGCATCAAACCTTAATGCCTCTACAACATACTACTTACATGTAAGAAATATTTGCAGCAGTACAGATAAGTCTTGCTGGATAGATATCCCTGTAACTACAAAGCCTCCCTGTTCTGTACCCTCAAACGTTACCATTAATTCCCTCACTCCAAATTTAGTTGACTTTAGCTGGGACCCAGTAGTAACAGCTTTAAGTTATGATTATGTAGTGGATCAACAAAGTGGTACTCCTTCAGCAACCGGGGCTACAAATACACTAAATAGTAATGGAAATGCTGCACCATTAAATGAAGGTGAGCAGTACTTTATCCATATTCGCAGTGTTTGCGATGGACAGCAATCCGACTGGTCACTTGATTCATTCCGGACACCAATACCTTGCCGTGCACCTCAGGTAAAAACAGACTATATCAATGCAACTGAAGCTGTTGCCTATTGGAACGAGGTACGAAGTGCTACTGCATATGAATTTGCCGTTACAAAAACGTCAACTCCACCAGCCTTGGGTACACTTATCGATAAACGTTCGCTGCTAATGCCTGCCCTGCTAGATGGTGTGCAATATTATGTGCACGTACGCAGCCACTGCGAAAGTGAAGGTGTTATTGGCATATCGCCATGGTCGTCTGTAGGTTTTAAAACGTTCCCTTTGGGCGTAAATACAATCAACGAAGAAGGTTTGGGCCTGGAAGTATATCCTAACCCGGCACAAAATGTACTAAATCTGAGACTTCTGGGCACTATACAAAACAATGCAACCATCATCCTTACCGATATCTCGGGCCGTATGTTGAAACAAATGCAGCTTACCCAAAACGAAATGACGATGGACATTTCGGGTATAGCACCGGGTGTGTACCAGCTGCGCTATAAAGATGATGTGAACAGCAAAACCATAAAGGTGGTTAAAGAATAATTATCAAAACAACTTATAGAACAAGGGCTACCAATGGTAGCCCTTCTATATTTATTTAAATTCATAGCCTATATCACGGCGATAATATTTACCATCATATTCTATATGCTTTACGTTGGTATATGACTGCATCAGGGCATCGGCCAGGGTATTGCCGTAAGCCGTAACTGCTATTACCCGCCCACCATTAGTTACCACATTGCTTTCATCCATAGCAGTGCCTGCATGAAACAGTATACAATCCTGCACACCTGCAAAGCCGCTCATTATTTTACCCTTAGCATAGCTGCCGGGGTAGCCGTCGGAGACCAACATCACAGTTGCAGCCGCACGGTTATCGTGCTGTACACTTACTTCGTTCAGCCTGTATTCATTCATTGCTACCATCAATTCTACCAGGTCGTTACTAAGGCGTGGCATTACTACTTCCGTTTCAGGATCGCCCATACGGCAGTTGTATTCTATTACATAAGGTTCGCCTTTTACGTTTATCAGCCCAAAGAATATAAAGCCCTGGTAGGTTATATTTTCTTTCTTCAATCCGTTCACAGTAGGGTCTATGATCCGCTCAGTTATCATTTGCATAAAGCTACCATCGGCAAAAGGCACTGGCGATATTGCCCCCATGCCACCTGTGTTAGGGCCCATATCACCTTCACCTATACGCTTGTAATCTTTGGCTTCAGGTAAGCGCACATAATTTGTTCCATCCGTCAATACAAATACCGATAACTCTACACCATCCAAAAATTGCTCTACCACTACTGTTTTACTTGCATCGCCAAATTGTGCTTCCTTTATCATCATAGTAAAACTGTCAATAGCTTCTTCCGTAGTTTGAGCTATTACTACTCCTTTACCTGCAGCAAGCCCATCTGCTTTTAATACTATAGGTAAGCTATGATGTTTTAGGTAGATGATGCCCTCATCAAAATTGGCGTCAGTAAACTCGGCATATGCAGCGGTGGGTATATTGTGACGCTTCATAAATTTTTTAGAAAAGGCTTTGCTACCCTCCAGTTGTGCTCCCTCTTTCGATGGGCCAACAACAATAATATGCTTTAAGCTTGCATGGCTTTTTACAAAATCGTAGATACCGGCTACCAGGCCATCTTCCCCACCCGGCAGCAATATATCTATGTTATACTCTATGCATGCATCTTTTATGCTTTCAAAATCTGTAGGCGTAAAGTTCAGGTTAGTACCATATTGTGCAGTACCTGCATTGCCAGGGGCTATAAACAATTCTTTACAAAATTTACTTTGCCTAAGCTTCCATGCAAATGCTGATTCACGCCCGCCTGAACCTAAAAGAAGTATATTATATGCACTCATTACAAATATTTTATAGCTGAGAATAACGCTCTTAAGGGTACAAAAGTATTGCATGAACCCCTTATCTTTCAGAAAATTTTGATTGCCCATGCAAGCACAAACCAAGGAACGCAAACATCCTAAGGGATTACCCTATCTTTTTCTGGCCGAAATGTGGGAGCGTTTTGGTTACTACCTGATGCTGGGGATATTTGTATTGTATATGATAGATGTAAAACACGGTTTGGCTATACCAGACAGGCGGGCCGATGACATCTTTGGTACATTTATCGCATTTACATACCTCACACCATTCCTGGGGGGATTCCTTGCCGATAGAAAGCTGGGCTATATTAAATCAGTATATATTGGTGGTATACTTATGGCAGCAGGCTATCTTGGCTTGTCGTTGCCTGGCATGGGTATGTTTTACACCTCGGTGGCGCTGGTTATTATAGGCAATGGCTTCTTCAAGCCCAATATATCTACCTTACTGGGCAACCTATACTCTGAGCCACAATACAAGATCAATAAAGATTCAGGCTATAACCTGTTTTACATGGGTATCAATGTAGGAGCTTTTACAGGTCCTATATTGGCTGCCTTTATGCGCAACAAGTATAGCTGGTCGGCAGCTTTTGCAACAGCCGGGGTAGGTATGCTTATTGGTCTTATTGTATTTAGTATTGGGCTAAAGCATATTCGCCATGCCGATGTTATGAAGCCGGTAGAAGCTGGCGATGCAAGTATGGGCAAAGTATTTGGCGGTGTTTTCCTGCCTGCAATAGTATGTGGTGTACTGGGTTGGTTGTTGCCGCCTTTTTTGTTCGGGGTTGACAACCTGCTGGGTAGTAATAGTACCGATGCATTTATTGCGGCGGCCATACCCGTGGTTATATTTTATATATCTCTGTGGTGGAAAGCCAATGTACAAGATAAACGCCCTATAGCTGCGTTGCTGGTAATATTTGCGCTTAGCGCTACCTTTTGGGCAGTATTCAAACAAAACGGCACTGCACTTACACGTTGGGCAAAATACTATACCGATCGCCAGGTGGCCGACGTTATAGAAAAACCTGCACGGGCATTCTACCAGGTAGAGATACTGCCTACAAAAGCAGATTCGGTAGTGGTATATGATAAAGAGTACCGTGCGGTGAAGGAAAATGGAGTAACGGTAAAAGAATATGGCAGGGATGTATACTTCCGCAATCAACCCAAAGACTGGCAACCTAAAGGCGAAGATCCGCTATACCTTACCAGTACCGAACTGTTTCAATCTATAAACCCTGGTTGGGTAGTATTGCTTACACCAGTTGTAGTAGGTTTTTTTGCTATGCTGCGCCGGCGTGGTAAGGAGCCCACTACAGCCAGTAAAATTACTCTGGGCTTATTTATTTCATCCCTATCTACCCTTGTAATGGTAGGCGCGGTATATGCAGGCAGCAATGGCGAAGTCAAGGTGTCTCCCTTATGGCTGGTAGGTACGTATGGCGTTATTACCGTAGGCGAACTGCTATTAAGCCCAATGGGGCTCTCGCTGGTATCAAAGCTTAGTCCGCCAAGACTTACTGCGCTGATGATGGGAGGCTTTTTCTTATCTACATCAATAGGCAATAAAATGTCAGGCGTATTAGCCAGTATGTGGTACAACTATGAGAATAAGGCTAATTTCTTCCTTATTAATTGTTTGCTGCTGCTCCTGTCTTCGCTCATTGCATTTGCCGTACTACGGTGGCTGAATAGAATAATGAAGGAAAGAAACGTATAAGCCATAAACACTTAATTTGATATATAGAGGTAGAGATACCCCCTAACGGGTTATTTTGCTGTACCGGGGCTTTCATCACACCATATTTTTACTATCTTTCGCCACTAAGAAACAATCAACTGCATATGTCTGATAATCACCAAGGCCAACAAGTAGGCGCCACATTAGATCTTCCTGTAAACGATATGGAACTGGATACAAAGAAGCGGCACCCTAAGGGGCTGTGGGTACTCTTTGGCACAGAAATGTGGGAGCGCTTCAACTTTTATGGTATGCGTGCCTTGCTTACACTCTTCCTGGTTAACTCGCTCATGATGAAAGAAGCCGATGTATCCATTATATATGGTGCATTCCTTGGCTTATGCTATTTAACCCCTATGCTGGGCGGTTTTATTGCCGATAGGTTTTTGGGCAATCGCAACTGTATCATATTAGGTGGTACGCTTATGGCCATAGGGCAATTCTTCCTGTTTACGAGTGCCAGCATCTTCGATGCCAGCCTAGACACTGCCAAGCTGCTGATGTGGATAGCATTGGGTATTATCATCTTTGGTAATGGCTTCTTTAAGCCTAACATATCGAGCATGGTGGGCAGCCTGTACCCTAAACAAGAGAAAAGCAAACTGGATTCAGCTTTTACTATCTTCTACATGGGTATTAACGTGGGTGCGCTAATGGGGCAATTCATATGCCCTTTCCTGGGTGATGTAAAAGATGCAGGTACCGGCATACGGGATATCCATGCCTTCAAGTGGGGCTTTTTAGCTGCTGCTATTGCCATGATGTTGGGTACTATTACCTTCTTTATACTAAAGAATAAATACGTAGTGACACCCGAAGGACGTCCTATCGGTGGCTTACCTTCAAAAAACGATGCTGGGGATTATGAAGAAGGGGAGGCACAAAAGGCAAATTTCTCTGGTAAATCTTTAGGCATTGCCGTAGTTGCGTTTATAATACTGGGTCTTATATTCCACTTTGCAATAGGGCAAAACTGGATATACTCATTCATTTATGCCAGCGGTATTACCCTCGCAGGCCTTATCCTTTCTGATACTTCACTTACTAAAGTTGAAACACACCGCATTTGGGTTATCTATATTGTATCGTTCTTCGTTATCTTCTTCTGGGCAGCATTTGAGCAAGCAGGTTCTTCGCTTACTTTCATTGCCGATAACCAGACAGACCGTAATTTTTTAGGCTTCCAGATACCGCCATCGATGGTTCAAATATTCAATGGCCTTTTTGTTGTAGCACTCGCTGTACCTTTTAGTATGATGTGGGACAGGTTGCGTAGTAAAAATGCCGAGCCTATATCTCCTGTGAAACAAGCTATTGGCCTTGCGTTAATAGCCCTGAGCTATTTTATTATTGCCAATAATGTAAAAGACCTGGGCAACAGCGGCCTGCTGGCCGTTAAATGGCTGATACTTCTTTACCTTATACAAACATGTGGTGAGCTTTGCTTGTCTCCTATCGGTCTATCGCTGGTTGGTAAGCTGGCACCTAAACGCTTCGCATCGTTGCTGTATGGAGTGTTCTTCCTATCAAATGCATCAGGATATGCACTGGCAGGTACCCTAGGTTCTATACTACCGCCTACAGGCGATAAGTATACCAAAGCCCAGGAAATGGGTATAGACCTGAAAGGCGTACTGGATAAAACAGTTACAGCAACACCAGAGCAACTAAAAATGCTGAATGATGCACAAATCATGACACAGTATCCTGCATTTGCCGGTGTTACCATCCACAACCTGTACGAATTCTTTATGGTGTTTGTAGTATTGTGCGGTGTGGCATCGGTAGTGTTGTTCCTGATAACACCTAAGCTGAAAAAGATGATGCATGGGGTTAGATAAAGAATACTAAATCGAAAAAACTAAATAAAAAGGCGGGTTAATTCCCGCCTTTTTATATGCTCAAAAACAGCGGGGGGATAAAAGGCGTTAGTTGGAAATAATTTTTAACTTGGCAGCATATTCATCAATACAATATGACAAACGAAGAACTTGAAGTAGTTGATCAGATACAAAACTTTAAGGGCAAATATCCTAAGCAACTCTGGTACCTGTTCCTTACCGAAATGTGGGAACGATTTTGCTTTTATGGTATGCGTGGTGTACTTACCATTTTCATGGCCGATAAGCTGCTGGGTTTAGCGCTTTCTGACAAAGAAGCCAACCTGAAATATGGCGCTATACAAGCCTTCGTTTATGCATTCACTTTCATAGGCGGCATCTTTGCTGATAAGATACTTGGTTTTAAAAAGTCACTATTCTTTGGTGGTATAGTAATGGTGCTGGGCAACTTCCTGATAGCAGCTTCACCACAACAATTCTTTTACCTGGGTATTACGCTATCCATTATTGGTACAGGCTTCTTTAAGCCCAATATATCATCGATGGTGGGAGACCTGTATAGGGAAGGCGACCCCCGCCGCGATGCAGGCTTCGGTTTATTCTATTCAGGCATTAACATAGGTGCCCTACTAGGTGGTGCTATATGTGTTTACTTCGGTACACATCCTGATTTTGGCTGGAGTTATTCGTTTTTGGCTGCAGGCATTGTTATGATCATTGGCCTTATTACATTCATGTTCACACAAAAGACATTAGGACCTATTGGCGATTCACCGCTTAAATATTTGTCGGCACCCAAGCGTACCATGCGCGAGATAGCAGTATATATTGGTTCTATCATCTGCATACCTCTTATCTTCATTATGATACGTAATACCGACTATACAGACTATTTTATGTATGCAGTTGGTCCATTGGCAACACTGTACTTTCTATATGAAGCACTTAAAATGAAAGATAGTGGCGTACGCAATAAAATGTTTGCAGCCTTTATTTTCATTGTATTCTCCATAGTTTTCTGGGCTTTCTTCGAGCAAAGTGGTGGTTCACTGGCACTATTTGCCAAAGACAACCTAAGCGACAAACTTTTATTTTTTCATATTAATCCCAACATCGTCAACAATTCTTCTAACTCACTATTCATTATCATATTTAGTCCTATAGTAGGTTTGCTATGGCTGGGTATGGCTAAGAGAAAAATAGAGCCTAATACGGTTATCAAATTCGGACTTGGCTTCTTATTACTTGCAGCGGCTTTTTATGTGTTTTATTATACGAGATTCTTTGCTGTAGATGGCATCACATCGCTCAATGTTTTTACTATCGCATATCTTGTTATCACATTCGCAGAGCTGTGTCTTTCTCCAATAGGACTGTCTATCATTACCAAGTTATCACCCAAGCACCTATCGGGCATGATGATGGGACTTTGGTTCCTGGCCAGTGCATACGGACAATATGCCGCAGGTCTGTTAGGCGCCGGTATGTCTTTGGCTGATGAGAACGCATCGCTTACCGAAAAGTTGATATCGTATACCGATGGCTACAAGCAATTGGCTATTTACGCCTTGATAGCAGGTGTAGTAC
>JAEZIL010000283.1 GCA_023436685.1 Bacteroidota bacterium
AGTATAGCCTATGTGCATTACGACCTGAACGATTACGAACATGCTCTTGACTTTGCCCTCCGCTGCCTGCCCATATTCGAAAGGGCAAAAGATATGCACCGCCTTACATCTCTGTACACAATCCTAGGTAATATCTACTTTAAGCAAGAGCAATACACGGAAGCCCTGAAGTATTTTGAAGAGAACCTCGTACATACAGAACCCGATACCTCCCTTAATGTAATGGCTATTAGTGGCCTTGGCAAAGTGTATTATAAAATGCAAGACTTTAATAATGCACGCATGTACCTTAGAGAAGCCCTGGAAAAATCAGAAACACTGGGCAATGCTGAAGTGCAGATCATCAGCCACTTTTATATGGGCAGGCTAATGATGGATGAAAGTATTTTCCGCCAGGCATTGCAACACATGAATGCCGCTTTCGACCTGGCGCGTGAGTATACCCGCAAACACGATATAATGAGTGTTCATGAAGGCCTTTCTTTACTATATGATAAGATGGGAGATATACCCAAAGCCTTCCATCACCTGAAGGCTTACGAAAAACTCAAAGAAGAAATCTTCAAGCAAACCACGCTTAACAAGTTGCGCAACCTGCAATCGCGCCAACAGCTGGAGCTTGCACAAAAAGAAAAAGAAGTGGCTGAGCGCACAGCTAATCTAAAGCAACAGTTCATGGCAAATATGAGCCATGAGATACGCACGCCTATGAATGCCATTGTGGGTATGACCCGCCTATTGCTAGGTAAAGACCCACGACCCGACCAGGTGCGTTATCTTGAGGCTATACGCCTCTCGGCAGATAACCTGCTGGTGATCATTAACGATATACTCGACCTGTCAAAAATAGAAGCAGGTAAAATTGTTATTGAGCAAACTGATTTTACACTTAATGAAGTATTACAAAGCGTGCGCGACATGCTGATGCTTAAGGCCGAGGAAAAACACATTCAGTTCCGTACATCGGCCGATGAGCATATACCTAACCGCATTGTAGGCGACCCTACCCGCATCAACCAGGTACTTATCAACCTGGCAGGTAATGCCATAAAGTTTACAGATAAAGGATATGTAGAGGTAAATGCCATTTTGGAAAAAAAAGAAGACGATAAGGTTTGGATACGGTTCGATATAGTTGATACAGGCATTGGTATAGATAAGGACTACGTAGATAAAATATTTGAAAGCTTTACCCAGGCCGGTACCGATATTACACGAAAGTTTGGTGGTACTGGCCTTGGCCTTACAATATCAAAGCAACTGGTTACGCTTATGCATGGCGATATACGTGTAAAAAGCGAATTGGGCAAGGGCACCACCTTCAGCGTTACTATACCGTTTACTGAGTCGAAAATACAGGAAGACATACAGGCCAACACTGTTGTTGATGCCGTGGAGATAAAAAAATTAAACAATGTAAAACTATTGCTGGTTGAAGACAATGAGTTCAACCGCATGGTGGCAGAAGATACATTAAAAGAGGCTATACCGGGCATTACTATCGATATAGCAGTAAATGGCGAAGAAGCTGTAAAGCGTGTGCAGAACCAAACTTACGATGTGGTATTGATGGACATCCAAATGCCGGTAATGGATGGCCTTACTGCTACACAAACTATACGCGCACTGCCTGCACCAGCAGGCACGGTCAAAATTATTGCCATGACGGCCAACGTATTTCAGGAAGATGTACAAAGGTACCTGAATGCAGGCATGGATGCTTATGTATCCAAGCCCTTTAATACCGATGAATTATTGCTAAAAATGACAAACACCCTGCAAGGCTTAACCCCTCAGGCTGACATAAAAAAAGAAACTGGGGAAACAGTTAAGATTGAAACTACATTGCCGCCACTGCCCGACAAAGTAACAGACATGCAATTTCTCAGGCAGTTTACCGGTGGCAACAGTGAAAAGATGAACAAGTACATTACCATGTTTTTACAAAACGGGCCACGTTTGTTAACCAATATCGAGCAGGCCCTCGAAGCCAAAGATTATCCTTCCATAAAAATTGCAGCGCACTCAATGAAGCCCCAGTTATCATACATGGGTGTAAAGGAAGAAGTAAGTAAAATATTCATTATAGAACAAACCGCGGGTGAGACGGCATATCACCCCAGGCTACCCGAGTTTGTAGCTAACCTGAAACGTGTTTGCGAAAAAGCATTTGAGGAATTGAGGGTACCAATAGCGTAAACAACAATAAGCCTGCAAAAAAGAAATCCATTTGCGTTTTTATAAATATTTTTTTCTATTTTTCTACGAAATTAGAACCTAACCAGCTATGGCATCACAAAGCAACCGTTACCTGTTTTTAGTAGATGACGAACCAATTCAGAACGAAATGCTGAAAGACTATCTGTCCGAACGCTTTCTGTATAACATAAAAATATACGACAATGCTGAAGAGGCGCTGAAAAACATGAATCTCAACCCCGAGATCATTGTGCTGGACTATCATCTGAATGCACATAAAAGCGACGCTATGAATGGAGTGGACGCTTTGAAGAAAATAAAAGAGCGCTATCCCGGTACTCAAGTTATTATGCTATCAGGCCAGGATAAAATAGATGTGGCCACTGAAAGCATGAAATTTGGCGCTTACGACTATGTTGTGAAAGGAGAAGCTGCTTTTCCACGCATGGAAAACATTCTTAACAATGTTAGCGAACTGCACAGGGCGCACACTATTAATAATGCTTATAAGAAAACCATCGCATTTTTATCAGTAGTTATTTCTTTAATCATCATACTAGCCATTTACTTATACATGACGGGCGCTTATAAGAGCTTGTAATTATACCCGCTTTAATTTTTATTCTTTTTCACTGCTTCTTAACTTAGCTTTGTTGTTACAATAGCAACACGTACAAGACATGCAACTAGCCCAAAGACTGGATCGGATAGCCGAACCTCAGACGATAAAGATGGCCAAGCTAGGCCGCGAACTAAGAGGGAAAGGTATTAACATCATAGATCTGAGCCTGGGCGAGCCTGACTTTTGTACGCCACAACATATTTGCGATGCAGCTACAGAAGCTATGGCTAATTGCTATACCAAGTATACTCCGGTTGCAGGTTTGCCGGAATTGAGGGATGCTATTTGTGAAAAGCTGAAGCGCGATAACAACCTCGACTATAAGCGCGAAGAAATAATTGTATCAACCGGTGCCAAGCAGGTTTTGGCCAATGCTATTTTATCGCTCATCAATCCGGGCGATGAAGTAATTATCCCAACCCCCTATTGGGTTACTTATAGTGCACTGGTAGACCTTGCCGAAGGTAAAAATATTTTTATACCCTGCTATTTCGAAACAGACTTTAAGCTGACAGCCGACAAGCTGGAGGCTGCTATTACACCTAAAACAAAACTATTCATATTCTCATCGCCCTGCAACCCTACCGGCAGTGTTTATTCTCGTAACGAACTGGCAGCGCTTGCTGAAGTATTCAAGCGCTACCCGCAGGTTACCATCATAAGCGATGAAATATACGAATACATCAACTACACAGGCAAGCACGAAAGCATTGCCCAATTTCCGGAGCTACGCAACCGAGTAGTTATTGTCAACGGCATGTCTAAAGGATTTGCCATGACAGGCTGGCGACTGGGCTACATGGCCGGCCCTGCAGAGCTTGTGCAGGCTTGTGAAAAACTACAGGGGCAATTTACTTCGGGTGCTAACTCTATAACTCAACGCGCCTC
>JAEZIL010000298.1 GCA_023436685.1 Bacteroidota bacterium
GATAAGTATAATAGCGCATCGGCAGCAGGGCTAACCTGCGATGGACTGCCCGGGAAAAGAATGACCGGAATATCGGTTTCAGACTTGAAACGTTGTATGCACCTTTCAATATGTTGAGCAACTACCAGGCTGCCACCCATTAAAAGGTAATTTACAGAGGCGTCGTTGCATAGCTGTGCCAGATATTCCATATCGGATGGGGCTACCTTATCCGGATCTACCAAAACGGCAAACCCACTTTTCCCATTTTTCTTTAGCTGATAGAGTTGCTGATATATTTTTCCGGTGGCCATAAGAGAGCAAAATTGAACATTAAATATGTAAAAAGGCCAAAACTTAAGCCTTTCTTTCTTGTTTTAGCAGATCACGTATTTCGGTAAGCAATTTTTCACTAGCAGTAGGGCCGGGCGCTGGTTTCGCATCTTCTTCTTTCTTTAGTCTGCTCATAAGGCGTATTGCAAGAAATATAAAGAAGGCTATAATGAGGAAGTCTACAACTGTTTGTACAAAATGGCCATATGCAAAAACGTTGGCACCAGCGGTTTTGGCTTGTTCCAGCGAAGCGTAAGCATCACCTTCTTTTGCAGGGGTGAGTACTATAAATTTATCAGTAAATTTTTCGCCTTTACCAGATATTAAACCTATTAAGGGCATAATAAGGTCGTCAACTAATGCTGTAACAATTCTGCCAAATGCGCCACCTATTATAACACCTACAGCAAGGTCTATAACATTACCCCTCATGGCGAAGGATTTAAAGTCTTTCCAAAATCCCATGTCTGTGATAATTTTTATAAATCTAAAGAAATGCTCCCTAACACCCAATTGTATTGTAATATGCTGATTATCAATTTTATTTTTTTAGGATAACCGTAGTTTCATGCTTGAACAATAAAAACAAAAGATACTATGGAAACTTTTTTTGTAAAAAATGTTTCCATAGTTTTGCGGGCGATATGGAAATTTTAACGAAAATACTCAGTGCATCAGCAGAGTTATTCCGCCAATACGGTTTTAAGGCGATAACTATGGATGATATAGCGAGAAGGGCGGGTATTTCGAAAAAGACGTTATACCAGCATTTTGCCAATAAGCAGGAGGTGGTCACAGAATCGGTAAACTGGTATAAATGCCAGATAAATGATGAATGTACGGCTTTGGTGAAAGATTCGGGAAATGCAGTGGAGGCTATGGTGCGCACATCTGAAATGATGAGCCAGGCATACAAGCAAATGAACCCACATGCTTTGGTAGAGTTACAACGCTTTTACCCCGAAACATATGATCTTTTCAAGAAAAAATTATTGCAAACAGATATTGAGATGTTAAAGGAAAACATCTTACAAGGTATGTCTGAGGGGTACTATCGTAATGATTTGAATGCTGACCTAATGGCACGGTACAGGCTTGAGATATCGCTTATCATGTTTCAGCCTAACCTGCTGGTGAATGACCGTTACGATATGCTATTTGTGAGCCAAGAGATATTGGAGCATTTTATTTACGGCATAGTAACACCGAAAGGAGAAAAATTATATCAGAAATATAAAGAAAACTACTTAAAGCAAGTTTCAAAATGAGACGAATAATATATAGCGTATTAACAATGCTGATGCCTGTTGTGGCTAACGCACAGGAGCAGCCCATACCGTTAAGCCTTGAAGATGCAATGGACTATGCGGTGAAGCACAATGTAAATGTGAAAAATGCAAGTCTAGATGCTAAAATTCAAAAAGCACAAGTAGGGCAAACAACTGCTGCGGCATATCCCAGAATAAATGGTAAAGGTGATTATACTGATTATTTGAATCTTCCCGTGCAGTTCTTTCCAGGGGACTTTGCACAATTTATTGATCCTACCGCACCACCTCTTCCTCCAGGTAGTTTTGTGCCAGTAAGATTAATGCCCAAATATGCTGCTGGAGCATCAGTAACAGGTACCCAAACTATTTTTGACGGTAGTATACTAGTGGCATTGCAGGCCAGAAATACAATTCTCGAATTATCAAAAAAGAATGTATTACTAAGCGAGGAGAATATTCGTTATGAAATAACACGTGCTTACTATGCACTTGTAATAGCCCAAAAGCAATTGCGATTAATTTCAACATCCCTAGGCACAGTAAGGTCAATGGCTCATGACCTTAATGTTATGCGCGAAAATGGGTTTGTAGAGAAAATAGAAGTTGACCGTACTACTGTTCAGGTTAATAACCTTGCTACAGATAGCTTAACTATAGCAAATCTATTGACAGTAAGCGAGCAACTATTGAAGTACCAAATGGGCATGAATATATATCAACCTATCCAATTAATTGATACGAACCTGAACGAAACCCTAAATGAAAACACTGATTTGCTTACCAAAGATGTAGAATACGATAATCGTACTGAATTTGGATTATTACAAACACAGCTTAAGCTAAATGAATATGACGTTAAACGTTATAAACTGTCAGCTTTACCATCTTTAAGTGCGCTTGGGAATGTTGGCTACAACTATGCATCGAACAATTTCGAGGATATGGTTAAATTCAGGAAAAACTACATTTTTAGTTCTTTCATAGGACTTCAACTAAACGTTCCAATATTCAATGGCTTGCTTAGAGTAAATCAATTAAAAGAAGCTAGGTTCAATGTAGAAAAGACAAAAAATAACATCGAAAATCTAAAATTGTCAATCGATTTTCAAACTGAACAATCTAAAACCAGCTATAAAAATTCTTTATTGAAAGTTCAAAGCCAACAAGAGAATCTTGATCTGGCAAGTAGTGTTGTGGATTTAGCTCAAAAAAAATATAAGGCGGGTGTTGGGAGCAACTTAGAGGTGAATCAAGCTCAAACAGATTTGATACAAGCTCAAAATAATTATTTCAATTCTTTACTTGATGTAATTAATGCATCAGCAGATCTTAAAAAGGCATTAGGCCAATTCAAATAAATAATTCAAACAATTTACAAACTATATAAGATGAAATATTCAGTATACCTCTTGTTAACAACCGTTATGCTGGCAGCATGCGGTGGAGGCGATAAACCCGGCAATAAAGAGCAGCAGTTAGCCAAATTGAAAAAAGAACGCCTTGAACTGGATGCAAAGATCCAAAAACTGGAATCGGAAAGTGGTAGCGATACAATGCGCAAACCAACTTCTATTAGTGTAATGGAAGTACAGCCACAAAAGTTCAATGCGTTTATTGAAGTGCAATCTCAGATAACAGGTGATGAAAACGTAAATGCTACATCACAGGCTCCCGGCACTGTAGAAAGCGTACTTGTAAAAGTAGGCCAACGAGTAAGCAAAGGCCAGATATTAGCAAGGCTGAATGCTGATGCAACTGAGCAGCAAATAAAAGCACAGGATGCACAATTGAGCTTGTTAAAACAGTTGTATGATAAGCAAAAGAAATTGTGGGAGCAAAATATTGGTACAGAAATACAATTGCTGCAGGCAAAAACAAACTATGAGGCAGCACAAAAGCAAAGAGCAGCACTAGTTGCCCAACGCGATATGTACTCTATTAAGTCGCCTATTACAGGTACTGTCGATCTGGTAAATGTAAAAGTGGGTGATGTAGTAGGTGGAGGTGCTCCTAATTTCATAAGGGTAGTAAATTTTGAAAAATTAAAAGCACAAGCAAGCCTTGGTGAAAACTACCTTGGTAAAGTACAGCAGAACGATCCTGTAACGATAGTATTGCCTGATATTGGTGATTCGATACAAACTAAACTTACTTATGTATCAAAAGCGGTTGATCCTATTTCAAGGGCATTTATGGTAGAGGTGCGTTTAGGTAGCAATAAAAAGCTGCACCCTAATATGTCGTGCCGCATGAAGATAGCCAACTACGAGGCCAGCAATGCGCTGATAGTTCCTGTATCGGTAATACAAAAAACTGCTGAAGGCGAAATGCTGTATGTAGCGGAGGGTAACAAGGCTAAAGCAGTATATGTAAAAACAGGTCAGAACTCTAATGGCATGGTAGAAGTGTTGAGCGGCTTAAATGCCGGCGACAGAGTGATAACAGAAGGGTACGAAGAACTGGATAATGGTGCACCGGTAGAGGTGAAAAAGTAATGTTGGATAATTAGTAACAACAGATTTTTATGAAAGACGTATTTAAAGAGTTTAAACTATCCAGTTGGGCGATAGATAATCGTACTGCTGTATACATAATTACCGTCATTATTACGCTGGTGGGCTTGACTGCGTATATCAATTTGCCGAAGGAAAACTTTCCTGAGATCAAGATACCACAGATAATAGTACAAACGGTATACCCCGGTACTTCTCCCGAAAACATGGAAAACCTGGTAACGAAACCAATAGAAAAAGAAGTAAAAAATCTTACCGGTGTAAAGAAGGTTACAAGTAATTCCTTCCAGGATTTCTCGGTAGTAATTGTTGAGTTCAATACCGATGTTGAAGTAGATAAAGCTAAGCAAGATGTAAAAGACGCCGTTGACAAGGCCAGGACAGACTTGCCGCAAAATCTGCCTAATGAGCCTGAGGTAAAAGATATAGATCTATCGGAACTGCCTATACTTTATGTGAACATATCGGGTAACTACGACTTGAACAAATTGAAAAAGTATGCGGATAGGCTACAAGATAAAATAGAAGAGCTAAAAGAAATAAAGCGTGTGGATATGGTAGGTGCTCTTGAACGTGAGATACAGATAAATGTAGACATGTTCCGGATGCAGGCAGCAGGCTTGACGTTTGATGATATTGAGCGTACGGTGGCGTCAGAAAATACTTCGGCTAGTGTTGGTCAGGTATCGATGGTAAACCAGAAACGGATACTTACTATACGTAACGAATTTAAGACGGCGGAGCAAATTGGCAATGTAATAGTAAAGAACCAACAAGGGGGAGCAATATACCTGAAAGACGTAGCAGATGTGCGCGATGGCTTTGAAGAGCAAAAAAGCTATGCGCGTTTAAATGGTGAAAATGTGATCACCTTGAATGTTATTAAAGCATCGGGTGAAAACCTTATAGATGCATCGGAAAAGATAGAAGCAATGCTGGAAGAAATGAAGGTAAAAGAATTGCCAAAAGATCTGAGCATTGTAGTAACTGGTGACCAATCGGAAGAAACAAAAACAACACTTACCGATCTGATCAATACCATCATCATTGGTTTTATACTGGTAACTGTTATCCTGATGTTCTTCATGGGTGTAACTAACGCCTTGTTCGTGGCACTATCAGTCCCACTATCTTGTGCTTTGGCATTCCTTGTGATGCCGACATTAGGCTTTACACTAAACATGATCGTACTGTTCTCGTTCCTGCTTGCCCTGGGTATAGTGGTGGATGATGCAATAG
>JAEZIL010000336.1 GCA_023436685.1 Bacteroidota bacterium
CTACTATAGTTATTCCCTAGGCTCTATCGACGCGTCATGGTGGTAGTGCATGTTTCATTTACAACCTGGCCACTTACTGTATAGTTGATAGTAATTGTATTGCGGTTGAATGTGCCCGTACCTGAATAAGTTAGGCCACCTGAAACCTGGCTGGGAATTTCTAATATACCCTTTTCAACATCAATAATATTGGCTTGTATTACTACACTCCATGCTGACGTCCACAACCCAAAAATGTTTACTTTGCTGCTGTTGCCTTGCACGGCTTCAATTTTAGAGTCGTGTGTAAGGCTGCCTGTTTGGGGTGTACATGCTCCTTCAGTATCATAGTTGCCCACAAGCGCTGTTGAGGCTTTTTCGTAGGGTTTTATCGTAAGCAATATAGGGCTGGCAATGATGCCTGTTTCTTTATGATAAGCGTTCAGGTTAATAGGATACGTACCAGTCTTTACCCTATCGGTTTTTATTTTTACAATTGCATTAAACGGAGGTTTTGCAACGGCAGGGTCAAAACTAACACTTGCACCTTCCGGCAAGTCTGTTGCAGTCAATTGTACGTCTTTTGCAGGCCCCGATAATTTTTTTACCTGTATGATCATAACTACTTCATCGCTCTGCTCCAGCATAGTATCCCTAACATTCTCTACTTTAAACGTAAAAGGTCCAAAATCCTCTCCATAATAAGGATTGTTATTATTATTGGAATTGTTTTTTGAACAACTCAAAAACGTTATCGCAAATAGGCCTATTAATGCAGTCGCTATATTTTTCATATCAGATATTGGCTAACACTCTAAGATATGAATAATTATTAAGCCTTTCTTAGCCTATAAGCAATGAGCGCATAGATATAGAGCCTGCATCCATCTTGTCATTAAAAAAGGTAACACTATCCCGTTTACTTTTTACACCTAGCGAATACAGCAAAGGCAAATAATGATCGTTAGTAGGTCCGCCATATCTGCAATACGTCCTAATTTATGGTAGTTTATTACGCTTGCATTATCGCCGTTACCTATGAAGTTCTTGATCTTATCATCAAATTCATATGCCCAGTCAAATTTTCTTTTCCCCTCAAAATCTATCATAGCCAAATTGTGCACTATGTTGCCGCTACCCATTATTAACACGCCTTTCTGCCTAAGCAAACTCAGTTCCTTCGCCAGGTTGTAATGGTATTGAGGAGGTTGGTGATAATCAATACTTAATTGAAATACAGGTATATTGGCCTTGGGGTACATTGGTAGCAGCACCGACCAGGTGCCGTGGTCTAGGCCCCATTGATGATCATCTTTTACTGCAACTGTTTTTATCAACTGTATGGTCTCTTTCGCTACCCCTGGGGCACCAGGTGCTGGATATTGGGCCTCAAAAAGCTCTCTGGGAAAACCACCAAAGTCGTGAATAGTCTTAGGCTTCTCCATAGCCGTTACATAAGTACCACGCGTTAGCCAATGTGCCGATATCGACAAGATAGCTTTAGGCCTTGGCAGATGCTGGCCCAGTTCTTTCCATTTCTCGTTGAATTCGTTACGCAATATTGCGTTCATTGGGTTGCCGTGCCCTACAAATAATGCCGGCATCGTATCGCTTGGCGGTTGCTCATCTATCCAGGTTTTGAATGCCTGCAACTTCATAGCTATCGGTGCTAAAGCAGCAGCAGCACCAAACTTCAGGAAACTGCTTCTCTTCATACTTGCAAAGGTACTTGCATAACGTATTTATGCCTATCGCAACTATTTATATTGATATTTACTTACTCCAATCTATAGGTTATAGGTAAAGTAAAATACATGTCAACAACTTCATCATCCAATACTCCGGGTTTCCAATCAGGAAATAGAGAAACTACACGTACCGCTTCTTTCGCCAAATCCGATTCAGAATCGTTTAGTGCTATTACCTTCCTTATACTAACATCTTTTGCAACCATAAATTGAACATTAACTCTTCCATGCATGCCTTCATGGGCCGATTTCCTGGGATATTTAATTTCCTTTTTTACAAATTGTTGCCAAATATAATCTGGCTTCGGCATTACAACGAAACTGGTATATTTCTTCACACTACCATCTTCGTTATAGCATGTGCCACCATCTAAGTTTTTTCCTAAATATTGAATTCTTTTCAATTGGCCATTTTTGTAGTAGCTTTTAAGGATTTCAGTAGTATCCTTACGTTCAGGGAAATACTCTTCTGCTACCCATATTGCATTTGTATCCTTAAAACGTACTTTCCATATACCTGTTTTCACTCCGCTTATGTAGTTTCCCGTAGCTTCTTTTTGGCCATTTTCATAATAGGATGTAAAAAAGCCCTCGTAAGTTGAGTCCTTAGTGTTTATATTAAAGGTACTATGCAATTTACCCGATAAATAGTAGTCTTCAACTTTACACCTTCCAAATTCGGGAGAGCTATAAAACCTATAATATGCAGCCTCTTCTTTCTCTTTTATTGTTTGAAAGGCAGCATTAAGGTATACTGTATCGCTTTGAGCAAAAACATAGTTTGAAAGCGTCAGACAGAATAATGTCAATCGTAGTAGTTTCATAATCAGTTAGGTTGCTAATGTAATAAGGATATAGTAAAAGCGCATATCAATAAGGCTAAAAGTATTTTATATATTAGCTAGCGCAATTTCCTCTATTATGCATAAATATCTATATCTGCTTGTCTTTTTGTTGTGTTCTCCTTTTCTCGTACTTGCCCAGATAAAACCTGCCGCTAACGACACTTTGAATTACCGCCTGATAGGATTTACGGTACCTGAAAATACGAATGCCGTTACCTACCGGTTACAAATTGCTACGGGGGCTATAAATAATTCAGTCGACTTTACTAAAAACATTATTTCAGACAGCGCCTACACCTCCGGAAAGATGCTGGCAATGGTACCAGAGTTTGGAAAAACCTACACCTGGAGGGTGTTGTACCAAAACAAAAAAGGGAAAGTAAAAGAACAATCAGGCTTTTACCACTTCACTACAGGTAGCGCTGATATTACTGACACTTCCAAAAACCATCTTGTAGTTGTTCAAAAAGCAACACATCACAAAAACATGCTTGTATTGCTTGATCAATCTAAAGCAATGTATGATATGAATGGTAAGCTAGTGTGGTACTTGCCGGAAATACAAGGTATTGCTAATAGCCAGATCAGCATACGAGATTTGAAACCTACGAAACGAGGCACATTAACTTTTCTTACTGCCGGCAATATATATGAAATAGATTATGACGGAAACATAATATGGAAGAGCAATAAAGATACTTCCAGAAAAGGTATCGATACTTTCGATATGTATCATCATGAGTTTACCAGATTAAACAATGGAAACTATATGGTAGCGGGCAATGAGTTTGTTCTGGTTCCCTTGGGCATCGATAGCGCTACGGCAATTGAACGTCATGTACCTGTAATACAGGTTAAAGACGGTGTTGCCTACCGGCGATTGCCTCTAGGCACATTGGAAGAGTATAATGCAAAAGGAGATAGAATATGGCGGTGGAAATCTTCAGACTATATTAAAGATGACTCCTTGTTCTATAAAAAAATACCCAAACATCCGGATGACATAAGCCCACACATGAATAGTTTCTATTTTGACGAGAAAAATAATGTTATTTATATAAGCTTTAAAAATGCGCATCATATTGTTAAAATCAGCTACCCCGATGGAAAGATCCTGGC
>JAEZIL010000294.1 GCA_023436685.1 Bacteroidota bacterium
GGCCAAATGTGTACACTTCACTAAAGGCCATTGCTGCTAGTTCCCCTTCTAACTGGCCACTAACAGTAAGGTTAGTACTACGTCCAAAGAAATCTTCAGTAAAGTCGATCTCTCCATTTTCCTTACGCGGCGGGTTGTTGAAAGGTAATGTAGTGACCCGGAACATTTCACCGGCTCCCTCAGCATCTGACGCCGTAACGATAGGCGTGTGCATATACACAAAGCCACGGTCGTTGAAGAACTTGTGTATGGCATATGCCAGGGTATGGCGCACGCGGAACACGGCACCAAAAGTATTGGTGCGGAATCGAAGGTGTGCTATTTCGCGCAGGTATTCAAGGCTTGGGCGGTTTTTTAGCTGCAGTGGAAATTGTTCGCCGTCGCAGGTGCCTAGTATCTCTACATCATCAGCTTTTATTTCTACTTTCTGGCCTTTTCCTTGCGATGCTATTACAGTACCATTCACGCTTATGGATGCACCATTAGTGATGTTCTTCAGCACAGTTTCATTCATATTGTTATAGTCGATAACCACCTGTATATTATTCAGGCAAGAGCCATCGTTCAGGGCTATGAATGTGTTGTTGCGAAAGGAGCGTACCCATCCTTTTACATTTACTTTGTAGTCGACCTTGTCGTTCTGTAAAATTTCTTTGATCTTAGTGCGTGGCATGTATTAAAAGTCAAAAAGTAAAAAAGCTAAAGTATTATATAGTTGTTGCTTCTTTTTGTTTATCACCAAATTTTATCTGATAATCGTTGATGCTATGCTGCAATATTTTTTTAGCTAACCGGGCACCCTGAAATTCTTCAATTTTTACAACCTTATTTTCCAGTTTTTTGTATTCTTCAAAAAAGTGGCGTAGTTCTTCAATAAAGTATGTGGGTAGTTCGCTAATGTCATTAATATGGGCTACACTCATATCGTTAGCGCAAACAGCTATTAGTTTATCATCAGCCTCGCCTTGGTCAAGCATTCGCATAACGCCAATTATCTTTGCTTCAACCAGGCATAGCGGTTGCATATCTATTTGCGATATTACCAATATGTCCAGAGGGTCTTTATCATCACAATAGGTACGTGGTATAAAACCATAATTAGCGGGATAGTATACTGAAGAATACAGCACGCGGTCTAACTTTAGCAGGCCGGTTTCCTTATCCAATTCATATTTAGCCCTCGAATTGCGGGGATTTTCAATAATGGCATTTACGGTATCGGGTACTTTATCGCCATAACTTACTGAATGCCAGGGGTTGAAGCTCATTGTATCTTTAAATTTATCTTTCGGTTCAGCGGCAAAGGTAAATGTTAAAATTGCAATGGTGCGCCGGGTGTTTACAAAAAAATAATATCTTCGGCATGGTCTAATTAAACGACAATTCATTAAGGGCGTTTAGAGCGAAAAGTGTGATTTATAGCATATTCTAAGGCACGATTTTTAGTAAAGTCATATCATTGTAAAGGTCTATTATCAAAACAATAAAAATTAAAGGCACAAGTTGTTTTTATGACGTGTACCTATATCTTTGCAACCACACATATCTAAAAGCGTTTTTAACAACTAAACAAAGTTTAAATCCAAAAAAAACAGAATTATGGCAGATGTAAAAACAGCCGCAGCTAAAGCAGGTTCGCAGGCAGGCAAACCAAAAAATTCTAACAATTTCGGTATCAACCTGATTGTTGTTTTAGTTTGTATCGCAGTGGCTGAACTTATTTTTCACATGGTATTCGGTCAGGCAAGCAACTTTAAAGATGCTGACAAACACGTTCCGGCAAACATTTTCGGTACTATTTACATGGGTGGATGGGTTGTGCCTATCCTGATGTCAACTACCCTTATTTTGATCGCTTTCTGTGTTGAGCGTGCGCTTACTATTGTAAAAGCAAAAGGTAAAGTAAACTCGGCAGAGTTTGTACGTAAAGTGCAATACCACCTGGCTAATAAAAATGTTGATGCAGCGCTAGCTGAATGCGATAAGCAAGCAGGCTCTGTAGGTAACGTTATGCGTGCCGGCCTGGTAAAATATCGTGAAATGATCAACAATACAGAACTGGATACAGACCAGAAGGTGTTGAGCATCCAGAAGGAAATAGAAGAAGCTACGTCGCTTGAATTGCCCATGCTTGAAAAGAACCTGGTATTCCTTTCTACTATAGCATCGGTTGCTACCCTGTTGGGTCTGTTTGGTACGGTACTAGGTATGATTCGTTCATTTGCTGCGATGGCAAATGCCGGTGCGCCAGATGCTGCTGCACTTGCGGCTGGTATCTCAGAAGCCCTGATCAACACAGCGATCGGTATCGGTACTTCATTCCTGGCTATCGTATTCTATAACTTCTTCACTACCCTGATAGATGGTATAACATACGGTATTGACGAAAGTGGCTTCACTTTGACACAAAGCTTTGCTAGTAACTATAGGTAATAATTGCTGTTAAAAGAAAAGTGCAGATTGAGTTGTGGAATAATAACAGTTTTGAATCTTATTACTAATTAATAGCAGAAACACACAAAGATGCCTAAAGTAAAAATGCCACGTAAAAGCACTACCGTCGATATGACGGCTATGTGCGACGTAGCCTTCCTGCTGCTGACATTCTTCATGTTGGCAACCAAGTTCAAGCCGGATGAACCAGTAATGGTTAAAACTCCGTCTTCGATATCGGAAATTCCCATACCGGACAACGATATCATGATGATAACGGTTGATCCTAAGGGACGCATATTCTTTTCTATTGATAATAAGAACATGCGTAAGTCTCTTATCGAGAATATTTCGGAATATAAAGGGCTTAATCTTACCGAAAACGAGATGAACAAATTTGCCATCGGTTCATCGGTAGGGGTGCCTTTCAATCAACTGAAATCATATCTCAATGCAGAGCCCGAACAGCAAAAAGCCTTCGACTTGACAACGCAAGGCATACCTGCTGATACTGTGGTTACTAATGAGAATAATGAACTGGCAGCATGGATAAGGACTGCAAGAAATACCAACCCTAAACTGCGTATTGTAATAAAAGCTGACGGTGCTACCGCTTATCCTGAAATAAAAAAGGTGATACGTACTTTAGAAGGGTGGAAGATCTTTAAATTCAACCTGCTTACCAGTTTGAAAGCCGTACCGCCCGGCACAGCAGCATGGCAATTGCAGCAAGGTGGCGGTAATAAAGAATAATATCGTTTAACGTTATAAAAGTTTAGTTCCATGGCTGAAATGGATACCTCCAGTGGTGGAGGACATAAGAAAGGCCCCGGGGTCAAGAAAGGGAAAAAGCTATCCACCCGCGTGGATCTGACACCGATGGTGGACTTAGGTTTCCTGTTGATTACATTTTTTATGTACACAACAACTATGGCCAAGCCTAAAACCATGCAGATAAACATGCCGTATAAAGATGATGTGGTAAAACCTGAAGAGGAAACCAAGATCAAGGAAAGTACGGCTATGACCATTCTGCTTAGCAAAAATCACCGTATATATTACTACGAGGGTATAGGTAGCGACCCTACTAAGCCACCTGAATTAAAAGTTACTTACTTCAGGCAGAAGGATGGTATACGAGACGCTATCATTGCAAAAAAACAAAGAGTAGAAGATTTAAGGCGCCAAGGCGTATTAACGGCGAAAGATCAGGCCACAATTTTGATAAAGCCTGACGAAACCAGTACATACGATGATATGGTAAACATACTGGATGAAATGAATATCAATGACGTGCGTGTGTATGCTATTGTTGATATTACACCGGTAGATAAAGAATTCATAACGATGACTGAACAAGCCAGCGGAGAATAACATATTCTTATGGATAATTCGTTCAAAAGCGTCTTAAACTAACAAAAGGTTATTATTAACAATGGATATTAATAAAATTCTGAAAAGCGACTACCTCGATATCATTTTCGAGGGCCGTAATAAAAACTACGGCGGTTATGAGTTGCGCAAGAAATATCCAAAACGTATGCGCAACGCCGGTATTATTGTGATTGGTGTTGTAGGGCTTATCGTAGGCGGGTCGTTAGTGGTAAAAGCCATTAATGCCAATGCCGACAAAAAGCCTGTAGCTATCATGAAGGAAGTTACACTTGCAGAACCGCCGCCGATAGATCCGAAAAAACCACCTCCACCGCCTCCGCCAGAGCCACCACCACCCGTAAAGCCTACGGTGAAGTTTACGCCTCCGGTAATTAAGAAGGATGAAGAGGTGAAAGAAGAAGAAAAACCACCAGAAGTTAAAGAACTTGAAGATAAATCGGCAGGTTTGAAAACAGTGGAAGGAGATCCTAACGGTATTGACCCCGGTATAATTGATGAACCCGGTACCGGTGTAGTTGCTGCACCAGCAGCTCCTGAGATCTTCAAATTTGTAGAGCAAATGCCTGAGTCGGGTTACGACTGGCAGTCTTATGTTGCTAAGAATGTAAATTATCCAAATGCTGCCCGTGATAATAATATTGAAGGCCGTGTAAACGTTCAGTTTGTAGTGAACGAAGATGGTACAATTAGCGGGGCCAGGGTAGTGGGTAATAAAAGATTGGGCGGTGGCCTTGAAGACGAAGCAGTACGCGTAGTTTCTTCAATGCCTAAGTGGAAACCGGGTAAGCAGAACGGTCGTCCCGTAAAGGTTTACTTTACTTTACCAATCACCTTCAGGCTTGAGTAATATTATTAGTTCTTTATAAGAAATACCGCACAATAAGTGCGGTATTTTTGTTTTACATGAGCTTCTATGTTGTTATCGACTTAATAATATAATTGAAGAATTCACGTTTCATTAGAAAGCCGGATAGAATATGAATTAAGGATGTATTTTTACACAATACTTAACAACGGTGTGAATATATTCACGCAAAATTTCAACACATTCTTTTACAGTAAATGAAAAATTTATCACTTGCGCTTAGCGCATTAGCATTAGTAGGTGTTATTATTCTATTCGGCATGCAAATGTCTGGCAATAAGGGTGCTTCGGCCAATAAAGGCACTAACGTAAACGCTGCGTCGGGTACAGTACGCATAGCTTATGTAGATATTGATTCGCTTGAGGCTAATTATACATATCTCAAGCAAAAGAAAGAAGAATTTGTACAACGACAACAAAGTATGAATGCCGAACTGGAGCGTTCGATGCGCCAGTTTGAGACGGATAGGACCAACTTTCAACGTAAGGTGCAGGCTGGCAACATATCTCAGGCAGAGGGTGAGGCTACCGTAAAGCGCCTAACACAAATGGAACAAAGCTTATATGCACGTAAGGAATCGATGGCGCAAACTTTGCTGAAAGACCAGGACGAATTCAACAAAAATCTTCAGTCAAAACTGGAAGCTTTTCTTGAAGAATACAACAAGAGCAAAGGATATGACTATATACTTTCCTACTCACAAAATGGCTCTATACTCTATAAGAATAAAGCCCTTAATATTACCCAGGATATAATAGATGGTATGAACGCCAGTACCCAGGCGGGAGATACAACAAAGAAAAAGAAATAGTATTTTTCTTTTCTAAATCTCTTCTTATTGGAAAACAAAGCGCATTTTCAACGTTCCCTAACATTACTTGATGGGGCGTTGCTGGTAATAGGCTCTATGATAGGGTCGGGTATATTTATTGTAAGCTCAGATATTGCCCGGAATGTAGGTAGTGCCGGCTGGATGATCGTAATATGGCTTTTATCGGGTTTTATTACATTGTCTGCAGCGCTTAGCTACGGCGAATTGAGTGGCATGTATCCGCAAGCGGGAGGGCAGTATGTGTATTTGCGCGAAGCATTTGGCAAGCTTTATGGTTTTCTGTATGGCTGGGCTTTCTTCGCTGTAATACAAACAGGTACTATTGCAGCTGTAGGCGTAGGCTTCGGTAAGTTTACCGGCTATATTATTCCTGCACTAGGCGAAGAGAATGTTTTATATGGCCCGGTGCAATTAGGGTTTCTCAGCAATTTTAAAATAACGGCTGCACAATTAACAGGCATAGGTACCATTGTTTTTCTTACTTTTCTAAATACACTAGGTGTAAAAAGCGCTAAGTGGATACAGTTTATTTTCACCTTCGCTAAGATAGCAGCGATGGCAGCTTTAATAGTGTTTGGCTTTATCCTGGTGCGTGATGGACTGGTGTGGAACGACAATTGGGACACAGCATGGATGGCCAGAAAAATAACCATTACGCCCGATATCATCAGCCACCAGTCGCTGGATACTGCTGCTCTGGTTATTGCCATATGTGTATCGATGGTGGGCGCGCTGTTTAGTAGCGATGCATGGAACAATGTGACGTTTATAGCAGGCGAAATAAAGCGGCCTGAAAGAAATATCGGGCTTAGTCTTTTTATAGGTACTATAGTGGTCACACTACTGTATGTATCAATGAATTTCATGTACCTGAATGTGATGAGCATTCAAGAAATTGCAAGTGCACCGTCGGACAGGGTTGCGCTTGCTGCCGCGCTTAAAGTGTTTGGCTCAGTTGGCACCATTGCAATAGCAGTGCTTATTATGGTATCAACATTTGGCTGCAATAATGGTTTGATATTATCGGGCGCGCGTGTATATTATACAATGGCTAAAGATAAATTGTTCCTGCCTGCTGCAGGTAGCCTGAATGATAAGGGTGTGCCAGGTAAAGCTTTATGGATGCAATGTATTTGGGCCAGCTTACTTTGTCTTAGCGGTCAGTCTGGCATCTTGTTAGATTTTATCATTTTCACTGTGCTACTG
>JAEZIL010000156.1 GCA_023436685.1 Bacteroidota bacterium
ATGAATATCCGTGCTAAGCGCATTCACGGCATTCTATATCTCGATTCGCGACCGGGGAAGGGAACCATTATCAATCTTAGTTTCCGCTTGCCTGAATAGCAGCACTATTCATAAATAATTGCAAAAAGACATCAACTTTATAAAAATAACCTCAATTGGGTGAGGGATATTTGGACTAGTAATCAGAACTTTAAAGAAACATGCTTATATGAGCCGGAACCTGGATATTAGGGTATGTATTATTGAAGACGATGAAACCATCCGTGAAGGGTATGCATACCTTATTGGTAAAACTGAAGGTTATACTATAGTAAATACTTACTCATCTTACGAAGAGGCCGTAAAGAAGATAGGTAATGATGACCCTGACGTCATTTTGCTTGATGTAGAGCTTCCGGGTCTGTCAGGCATAGATGCCATACCCAAGCTTAAAAAACTTTTACCCGAAACTTATATACTTATACTAACTGTTTACGAGCAGGATATGCTTATATTCCGTGCATTGGGCAACGGAGCATCGGGCTACCTTACAAAAAACACTCCGCACGAAAAGATCATTTCCGCCATACACGAAGTAATGGAAGGAGGTGGCCCCATGAGTGCACACATTGCGCGTATGGTGATACAGTCTTTCCAACGGAATGAAGCATCTCCGCTTACACGCCGGGAAACGGAAATATTAGAACAAATATCAACCGGTAAGAGCCGAAAACGCATAGCTGAAGAACTCTTCATAGACCTGGAGACAGTAAAATCGCACATCAAGAATATTTATCACAAATTAAATGTGCATTCCAAAGCCGATGCTATAAAAACCGCTAAGGATAATAAGTTCATCTAGAATACTATATATCAATAGATATTGAGGCTTGCTAATAGCAAGCCTTTCTTTTAATGCTATAATATCTTCGCATAGGCATATTAAATAAGTCCATAACTAATGTGTAGCACATTATTAAATTTGCTGCACAATCTATACAGTCATTGCAAAACAATACGCCCCCTAAATTAGACCGGGCCCTTTCCCTTCCACAAGCCACAGCTATTAATATGATAGATATGGTAGGCATAGGACCATTTATTACTATACCTTTTATTGTAGGGGCTATGCAGGGGCCACTTTGCCTTCTGGCATGGCTCCTTGGTGCATTGTTAGCATATATGGATGGTATGGTGTGGGCAGAACTTGGCGCAAAATGGCCGGAAGCAGGTGGCAGTTATGTTTTTCTTCAAAAACTCTACAAAGGTAAATGGGGAAAACTAATGGCCTTTCTGTTTATATGGCAAACAGCAATACAGGCGCCACTTGTGGTAGCAAGTGGCGCTATAGGCTTTTCTCAATATTTTACATTCTTAGTGCCTTTGGACAACTATCAACAAAAGATGGTAAGCGGGACCCTTATAATTCTTCTCATAGCATTACTATATCGTAACATTAAAAGCATAGGTAAAATATCGGTTCTGCTATGGATCATTACAGGAGGCACAATTCTTTGGCTAATATTATCGGGCTTGCCGCGCTTCAATGCACAACAGGCCTTTAATTTCAAGCTTGAAGGGAGTGCATTCTCGTGGATCTTTTTCGCTGCACTTGGCCAATCCTCACTAAAAACAGTATACTCTTACCTCGGCTATTACAACGTATGCCATTTAGGCGCCGAAATAGAAAATCCCGAACGTAATATCCCGCGAAGTATGTTTATTTCTATTACAGGCATTGCAATACTATATATAGGTATGCAGACAGTTTTATTAGGCGTATTGCCGTGGCCAGATATAGCTTCTTCCAACTTTATTGTGAGTACTTATTTCGAACATTTATATAACCACACAGTAGCACAGATTGCAACACTACTCGTATTGTGCATTGCACTGGCTTCCTTATTCTCTGTAATACTGGGGTACTCGCGCATACCATATGCAGCTGCAAAAAACGGAGATTTCTTTGCAGTATTTGCCAAAGTACATCCTAAACATCACTTTCCACATGTATCGCTGCTTGCATTAGGAGGGTTAGCATTTGTATTCAGCCTGCTGTTTAAAATGAAAGAGGTGATCACTGCTATCATTACCATGCGCATCCTTATTCAGTTTGTATCGCAGGCGATAGGTATTATAGCATTGCATATGCGGCGGCAAAAAGTAGAACTACCATTTAAAATGCCGGCATTTCCCTTACCTGCTATCATCAGCATAATAATATGGCTATTCATTTTATTCAGCAGCGAATGGGAATTTATACTGTTTGCACTAGGTATTATATTAACCGGTACGTTATTATTTTATATTAAACAGCGTATACAAAGAACATAAGCAGTGAGCTATACGCTAAAGAGCAGCCATAGGCGGCTTGCTTATTGGGAAGGTGCTCAATTAAAAAAGAATGAAGATGACTAATCAATTATTATACATAATGGACCCGCTTTGCGGATGGTGCTATGGCTTTAGCCCTGTAATGATGAAGTTGCAAAAGGAGTATTCTCAATTTACGGTACGTATAATACCAGGCGACATGATGACAGGCAGCCGGGTACAACCTATGAGCGCCATGTCGGAATATATATTGCAGGCTTATCACCGTGTAGAAGAATACTCGGGTGTAAAGTTTGGCGAACCTTACCTGGATATGCTGCGAGACGGTACTGATATCAACAATTCGGAACCACCTTGCCGTGCTATATATACATTCAATTTATTGAAACCGGAGCAATCACTAGCGTTCGCACATGAATTGCAACTGGCGTATCTGCTGCATGGTAAAAGCTATAACGATGAACAAACCTATCGCAACCTGGCTATGCATTTTGATATCGATGCCGATGCCTTCATCGCACAGATGAACAGTGAAGAAGCCCGCTATGGCACGCAGCAAGAGTTTCAGTGGGTGCAAGCTGCTGGCATAACGGGCTTTCCGTGCCTTGTATTGCAAAAGGATGATAAGTACTACATGGTATCGCAAGGCTTTCAACCCTACGAAGGTGTAGCTGAAACCATGAAGCGGATACTCAACGACCCTAACATATAATTACATCCTTTTCGATTCTTCAACATTGCTGTTGTGCTGCTTTACATCCTGCTTCTTACCAAAGTTGTATGTAAAGCCAAGCGCATATTGCCGAGTAGCGAACTGGTTTACACTGCTGTTCTCAACACCGGGTCCGTTTTGCACTGCCTGGTATCTATACATATGAAAAGGGTCTTCCATCGACAGCTTTACAACGGCAGTATCTTTCCATATTTTTTTCGATATGCTTGCTTCCATCCAGTGACTAGGTTTACTGCGCTCAGTTGCACTTTGCAGGTCGCCACTATTATAAGCGTATAGTGTATCCAGTGCCCAGCCCCTGTAGTTAAACTGGTTCACAACATTTACACTATGACCGTCCGACATTGCCAATGTATTGCCATTGCTATCTTCATAGTCGTTATGGTACCATTCGTACGATGCAGATAGCGTCCACCATTTGGCTACTTCCTCGCTATAAACAACTGCACAGTGCATATTGGTTTTGCTGCCACCATTCAGGTAAGTATTCTGCAAGGCTTTGGTAACTGCATCGTATAATATAACTCCCGTGTTTATTGTGTTGTACACACGCGCATAAGAAATTTCAGAAAAAAGCTTGTTTTTATAGTTATGTTTCAGCTCTGTAAAATGCCTGAACTCCGGCATCAGGTTAACATTACCGGAGGTGTATGTGTACTGAGATAAATAAAACGCAAATGGGTTGAGCGTACGGTACGACGGCCTGTTGATGCGTCGACCTGCGTTTACTTCAAAGCTATTGTGCTCATCCAGCTTATAGCTTACAAATAATGTTGGGAACAATGAGGTAAGTGAACGACTGAAACTTTGACCCGTTACTTCCTGTAAACCTCTAATATTTGCATTCTCCATACGTAGGCCTGCTTTAGCTTGCCATTTCTTACCAAGTTGCTTGTCAGCACTTACATAAGCAGCATTAATATTTTCATTATAGATGAAATTGTTTGAGCGGATATTATCGTATTCCCAGTTACCACTGCGGTATATATCATTAAAACTGCCAGCTTCATTTTGAACGTAGCTGGCTTTCACGCCTGCTTCCAGGTTTAACTTATCATTCATCTTGCCTGCATAGTCTATTTTACCAACTGATACATTTATGTCCAGCGGAAAGTAACTTTTTAACATCAGGCCGGTGGGCAATTCCTGCTCTTGTTCATTATAGTTTTTACTGGTAAGGTTTTGGCCATCCCTTTGCGTCAGTCGCAGGTTGTCAACATCAACAGATAGCTCATGGTCTTTGGCTGGCTTATAGTTCAGGTTCACATTGCTATTCAGGTTCCTTCTCCAGAAGCCACGTTGATTTTCTGATGCATTATCTATTATTATATTATTTACATTATCGAAAATAGTGCTGGTGCTAAGATCTCTTTGTGTGTTGGGATGATAGATACCTTTTACCGATGCACCTGCACTTAGCTTTTCATTCAGTTCATAATCGCCTCCCACTTTCAAACTATAGTCACCAAAAGTTTCTTTCTGAAAGCTGCTTTGGTTAATCGCCTCAGTTATTTTTTGTGTGTTTTCATCTATCACCCTGCGTTCATCTCTCTTTCTTAGAAACCCTGTACCATGTAGCTGGCTGGCGTTTGCATACAGCGACAGTTTATCCTTCCTGTAATTTACATTGCCTGAATTGCGGGTAAAAAAGTAAGTATTATCTGATACAGATAAAGCTACATTTCCACTTAAACCGGCTTTCTTATTCTTTTTCAGCTTTATATTGATGATGCCTGAATTGCCTTCTGCATCATATTTTGCTGATGGCTGGCTCATAAGATCAAGCTGGGCAACACCTTCGGCAGGTAAACTTTTCAGATAGTTAGAAAGGTCGTCGCCTGCCAGGTAGGTCTGCTTACCATTTATCATCACCAGTACACCTTTACCATTCATGGATATATTACCACGACCATCTACCACTACTCCAGGCGCCTTCCTCAATAGTTCAAGCACACTGTTACCTGCAGGTATGGCTGCTTGCTCAAAGTTTACGGTCATCTTACCCAAAGCCGTTTGTATAGTAGGTACGCTGCTCTTCACCACTACCTCATTAAGTTGATTAACAGCACGCATAAGCGAAATCGCTAAGTCTTTTGTTTGTGTAAGTGGTTGCACCCACCTGTCATAACCTACCATCGCTACATTCAGCAAATACTTACCATCGTTCACATTGCTGAATGTAAAAGCACCATTGTCATCAGTTAGTTCCGAGCGTACCCATGTAGAATCAGTTGCGTTCAGCAATGAAACGGTAGCTGCCGCTACGGCTTCCTGGCTATCTTTTACTTTACCGTTGATGTTGATTTGCTGTGCTTGTAGCAAGCTTGTGTACAGGCACAATGCCGTGGTGAGCGTAGCTGTAATGCATTTCATAAAGGATGGTTTTAGATGTTGGTTTGAGTTCACTACTTCAGCCGCACAAATAAAAATAGACAAATAACAAGCATACATAGTTGGTATTGATATGTGTTTTAGATAAACTTTAACTAAAAGCAAAAGCGGCCCAAATGGGCCGCTTTGCATTATTTGTAGAGTTATTTCATCTAATTACTTAGGCTTCTAAAGTCAACAGGTACCAGCTTACTTACGCCCGGCTCCTGCATGGTGACGCCATATATAACGTCAACCGAAGCCATGGTTTGCTTGTTATGCGTTACGATGATGAACTGTGAATTGTCGCTGAACTGGCGTATCATTTGTGTGAATTTACCAACGTTAGCATCATCCAGCGGAGCATCCACTTCATCTAGTATACAGAACGGTGCCGGCTTGATCAGGTAGATAGCGAAGAGGAATGCTGTTGAAGTAAGCGTTTTCTCACCACCCGATAACTGCGTCAGCGTACTTGGCTTTTTACCTTTGGGCTGGGCGTATATTTCAATGCCGCTGTCGGCTACATTATCCGGATCGGTAAGGCGCAGGTCGCACTTATCTTCAGCAGTGAACAGTGCCTTAAACACTTCCACGAAGTTCTCACGTACTTTATCAAATGTCTCTTTGAATTTGCTGTTAGCTGTCAACTCTACTTCTTCAATAGTTTTTAGCAGTGAATCTTTAGCATCTACCAGATCGGTCTTTTGCTCTACTATGAAGTCATGACGCGCTTTCATCTCTGTATACGCTTCTATTGCTGTAGGGTTCACCTCACCAATATTCTCTAAACGCTTCCTCAATCTTTCCGATTCTGCATTCAGGTCATCTATACTTAGTTCAGTAGTACGTGCCTGGTCCAATATCTCATCAAGGTTCACTTTAAATTCAACACTAAGCCTTTCCTTCATACCTGCCAGCTTCAGCTTCATGTCATTCAGCTTATCCTTAATACTGCTTAGCAACATTTCAGCTTGCTCTTTCTCGCGGCGCTTTTGGTTCAGCTGACCTTCCTGCGCCGAGATTGCATTGCGCATTTCGTAGTAAACTCTATCCTTCTCATTCAGTTCTTTCTCATCGGTTTCTTTCTTCGTCAGCAATTCATAGAGCTCATTGTCGCCACCATGCAAGGTTTGTTCAGTTTCAGCAAGGCTAGCCTTAGTTTGCTCCAACTGCTCAGTATTGCTTGCTATCTGGCGGTTCAGGTCGTTCAACTGGTTGCCCCGGAAGCTCAACTCTTGCTTCAAACCTTCCAGCTTGCTTTGCTGGCGGGTGTATTGAATGTTCTGGTTGTTGTACTGTTG
>JAEZIL010000059.1 GCA_023436685.1 Bacteroidota bacterium
ATACTGCTCGTTCTTATGCAATACAAGCACAATACCTTCATCCCAGTATTTTAATTTAAAGGGGCCTGTGCCACATGGGTGCGAGCGAAAATCTTTACCTCTATGTTCCACTACTTCGCGGGGCACAATGCTGCAATACATCATACTAAGTATGGCCAACATTGGCCTGAAGGGGGTATTTAACCTCATGCGGAAAGTAGTGTCATTTATAGCTGTAAATGCATCTTGCTCCGATATCCTGTTGTTAAATATCCATGAACCGGGCGATGCTACTTCAGGATCAATAAGCCGATTGAATGTATATACCACATCCCCGGCATTCATTTTCCTGCCTTTACCATTAGTAAACTCTGGTGCATCATGAAAAAATACATCGTTGCGCAAATAGAAGGTGTAGGTTAACCCGTCCTCGCTTATATCCCAATTTTTAGCCAGGCTTGGTTTCAATTGCAATTGCGCATCGGTTTCTACCAATGTATTATAAACCATATGGTTAACCCACATTGTGTATAAAACATTCGAAAAGGCTGGGTCTATCGACTCCAGATTGCCACTGGATAGGTTTAAGTAAAAAACTTTTTTATCTGAATGCTGATGTCTGCTGCATGAAATACATAAGCTCATCAATAGCGTAATACATACGGTTTGTAGTACATTAAATTTGCTTCTATTGATTATAAAAACAGACATTACCGCAAATTAAACCTAAATGCACTTTAATTTTGTATAAACAAGCTACACATGCCGGCCAAACTTTCAGTGAATATTAATAAGATCGCAACACTTCGCAATAGCCGCGGAGGTAATAATCCAAATGTGTTGCAGGTTGCAATTGATTGTGAAAAATTTGGCGCAGAAGGTATTACTGTTCATCCCCGCCCCGATGAGCGTCATATCAGGTACAACGATGTTCGGGAAATAAAATATGCGATCAGGACAGAATTTAACATAGAAGGAAACCCGAAAGAAGATAAATTCGTTCAATTGGTTTTGGAAACCAAACCCACACAAGTAACACTGGTACCCGATGATCCGGGCCAACTAACTTCAAATCATGGCTGGAATACCGTTACTAATTCCAGGTACTTAAGAGATATCATTTCAGTATTTAAAAATGAAGGCATCCGTGTTTCCATATTTGTTGATGCTGATGAGCAGATGGTTGCAGCGGCAGCGGCTACCGGTACCGACAGGATAGAACTATATACAGAGGATTACGCACGGCAGTTTCTCAATAATAGGGAAAAAGCAATTGCCAAATACATTAAAGCAGCAAGTGTTGCCAGTACACACTATTTAGGCATAAATGCCGGGCACGATCTGGATTTACATAACCTTAAATTCTTTGCCAGCCACATACCCAATTTATTAGAAGTATCTATTGGCCATGCGCTTATAGCCGATGCATTGTATTATGGCTTGGAAAATACGATACAACTATACCGCAGGCAATTGAATAGCTAGCTGGTTGGGGCATTGGTATAAACAAATTTGAACCCAACACCGTGTATGGTTTGCAGTTCAACACCGGGTTGTTCTTTCAGGTATTTCCGCACTTTAGTTACAAACACATCCATGCTTCTACCAAGAAAATAGTCTTCACGGCCCCATACATTCAGCAATATTTCTTCTCTTTTAAGCACCCTGTTTGCATTAAGGCATAAATAACGAATTAGGTCAGCCTCGCGTTGGGTCAATTGGTGCTCGGTACCATTGCCACTTAATATAAGGTTGGTAAAATCGAAAGTAAGATCACCTAACTGGAAGCGGGTAGGGGCATCATCGTCCTTCTTCATTGTGCGCTTCAGGAAGACCTCAATACGCAGCAGCAACTCCTGCATATTGAAAGGCTTTGTTATATAGTCATCAGCCCCACTTTTAAAACCTGCTATCTTATCATCATCCATAGATTTTGATGTAAGGAGCAGTATAGGTATATTTTCGTTTTGCCTGCGTATGTCATTTGCCAGTGCCATACCATCTTTTTTTGGTAGCACTACATCCAGCAAGCATATATCAAAGCTTTTCTTCGTAAACTGCTGCCAGGCAGTTTCGCCGTCGGGGCAGTGAACTACATCATATCCTGCTTGCTGCAAACTATTTTTAACTACAAAACTTAATGTTGGATCGTCTTCTACTAATAATATTCTTGCCTTTCCAGCCATAGAAGTAAATAATTTATGTAGTAACGACGCTGATTATAACAGGTTTATTGCGTCAGCCTACTGCAATTTTATCTTTCCGGTATCCCCATATCCACTCTTCTCTTTCGTGATTAAATATACTAAGTGCTTATTAATAAACACAATTACATTTATTTAACCTTTACCCTTCCCGGGTTCTGAGCAATAAAACTTGCCCAGTTGCCCGTCTTTTTCGCTTTAATATCTGATCTCTTTGCTTCAGTTTTCAAACCTGCCCATTTACCTTGGTAATGGTGGCAAAGCGCCACAGCAACCGCATCGGTCGCATCCATAAAGCGCACATCCTGTTCAAACTTTAATGTATGCTGCAGCATTTCCCACACTTGTTCTTTGGTGGCGTTACCTCTGCCCGTCACAGATTGTTTTATCTTCCTTGGTGCATATTCTGCGGCTTCAAGCCCATGCATCATAGCAGCAGCAATAGCTACTCCCTGTGCACGCCCAAGCTTTAGCATACTTTGTACGTTTTTCCCAAAAAATGGCGCTTCAATAGCAACCGCCACCGGTTTATGGAATTTGATGAGTGTTTCCATTTTCCTGAAAATCATCTCTAGCCGTTCCGCATGGTCTTTATTCTTAGCCAACTGTAAAACACCCATTTCCAAAAGCGAAACATTATTTTTGTCAATCGCTATCAGTCCGTATCCCATTACCAGGGTTCCGGGGTCAATACCAAGTATAATATGAGGATCTGTTTGCAAAAACTAACTTATTGAACAAAAATACCAAAATATGGCTCAACTATATATTGGGCAGCCTTATTTCAATTGCATTACTTGTAGGCATATATTTCCAGGTAAAAAAGCAATTAGCAACACTTGGCCCTAACTGGACCTGGGAAACAGGACAGCGTTATCTACTTTGGGCAGCAATTTTATTAATGCCGCTTAACCTTGGGCTTGAGGCCTGGAAATGGCATATGCTGGCGCGTTCAGCAATGCCTATATCTTACAAACAGGCACTAGCCAGCTATTTAGCAGGTATATCTTTTTCTTTAGTTACACCTAACCGTATAGGCGAATACCCGGGACGTATTCTGCATTTGAAAAAGGGCAATACACTACGTCTCATAAGTGTTTCTATTCTTGGTGCCATAGCGCAAATGCTTACCTTATTCATTTATGGTTTGTGTGGGCTTATTTTTTATAATATTAAGTATCCCGGCACGCTTCCCATGTTACTACTAGCGGCATGTTTTATAATTACGGTTGTTGTAGCAATAGTATATTGGCGTTTTGAAACATGGATGCCTGTTATAGAACGTATAAAGTGGTTAAAGCGCTTCCGCTATCATCTTTATGGTAAGTTATTAAAACGTTTTACAGTAACGGAACAGGCTCGCATACTCTTAATTTCATTAACACGATATAGCATATATACGGCACAGTATTTGATTTTATTGCTTTGGATGAACGTTAATATTCCTCTGTTCGATGGCTTTTGGATGTGTGCTTTGTTCTTTTGGGTAGTGGCTGTTATACCGTCCATCACTTTGGTTGAGCTTGGCGAACGCGGGCAGATAGGTTTATACCTGTTTCATCATTTTTCAGAAAATACCGTTGGTATATTAGGCGCTACGGTAGGGGTTTGGTGCATCAACCTTATTATTCCGGGTATTATAGGCAGTATATTACTGGCCCGGACAAGGCTATTGCGTTAAAAAAACCTTTGTAGCTTTAAGAAACATATTGTTGCTTATGGTTCGTTTTAAATGGTGGGGGCTTGGATTATTGCTGTTGTTAAGTTCGGTAACAGGCTATGCACAAAGCGATTTTTGCGGTATTACAAATACCAGCTTTAAAGATGGTGAGAAACTCGCTTTCAAAGTGTACTACAATATGGGTAAGTTGTGGGTTGGTGCCGGCCTGGCTGCCTTTAATGTTAGTACTGAAACGTTGAATGGCCGAAAGGTTTATCATGTTGTAGGCGATGGTGCTACGCTTAAATCGTATGAGTGGTTTTATAAGGTTCGCGACAGGTATGAAACTTTTATAGATGTAGAGACGCTCCTACCGGTAAAATTCATTCGTAATGTAAATGAGGGGGGCTATAAAATATACAATAACGTCAGTTTCAACCAAAAAATAGGGCAGGCCGTATCTACCAATGGTGTTTATAAAGTACCCACTTGTATACAAGATGTATTATCGGCCATATATTATGCACGTAATATAGATTATAATAAATATAAGCCGGGCGACAGGATACCTTTCTCTATGTTTCTGGACGATGAGGTATATAATCTATATATACGCTACTTAGGAAAAGAACGGATAACAACCCGCTATGGCACTTTCGATGCAATTAAAATAAGCCCGCTGCTTATTGAAGGTACAATATTCAAAGGGGGCGAGAAGATGATGGTGTGGGTGAGCGATGACGCCAATCGCGTTCCGGTACGCGTTGATAGCCCTATACTTGTAGGCAGTGTTAAGGTAGACCTGGTAGGTTACAGCAATCTGCGCAACCCCCTCAGCTCACTTATACGTAAAAAATAAATGGCTATTGGCTATGCACAAGCCACTTGGCGCTGTTAGTTTTTTATATTTGCACACTTTACTACTAGTTTTAAACTGATATGATTGCACTGGGAGGCAAGCCTCTTGATCTGGCGGCTTTTGAACAGATCGTTCTACAACAAAAAGATTTCAAAATAACACCTGCTGCACTTAGCGAAGTAAAGCAGAGCTTTCAATTCTTACAGTCTTTCTCGAAAGACAAGCTGATATACGGAATAAATACTGGCTTCGGCCCCATGGCACAATACCGTATAGATGAAGAAGACCGTAAGCAATTACAGTATAACCTGATCCGTAGCCATAGTTCAGGCATGGGGCAACTCTTGTCAGCCCAGCAGTGCCGCGCTACTATGCTTGCAAGGGTAAATACCCTACTATTAGGTTTTTCAGGCGTACATATTAATCTTATTGAGCTGGCAGTAAAACTGATGAATGCCGATGCATATCCCGCTATATATACCCATGGGGGTGTAGGTGCCAGTGGCGACCTTGTACAACTTGCCCACCTTGCCCTCGGCCTTATAGGCGAAGGCGATTTCTGGTACAAAGGCAAAGTAATGCCCGCTAAAAAAGTATATAAAGAACTTGGCCTGCAACCATTGCAAATACATATCAGGGAAGGTTTAGGCTTGCTGAATGGCACATCGGCAATGACCGGCATAGGCGCTATTAACGTACTACATGCACGCAAGCTGATGACCGGGCAAATACTGTTCTCGCTTATGGTAAATGAGATAATGGAGGCTTACGACGACCATTTTTCTGAAGAGCTGAATGCAGTAAAACTACACCCCGGCCAGCAAATGGTAGCAAAGGCAATGCGCGCTATATCTAAAAAAAGTAAGCTGCTGCGCAAGCGCCATGAACACCTGTACGATAAAAAAGTAACCGAACAGGTTATTGACGATAAGGTACAGGAATACTATTCACTACGCTGCGTACCCCAGATATTGGGGCCGGTTTACGATACCATTGAAAGTACTGCACGGGTTATTACTAATGAATTGAACTCCGTTAATGATAACCCTATCATAGACCGAAAAAATAAAAACATATTCCACGGCGGCAATTTCCACGGAGATTATATATCGCTGGAGATGGACAAATTAAAAATAGCCGTTACTAAGCTTTCTATGCTTGCCGAGCGGCAATTGAACTTCCTGCTCAACCATCACCTCAACCAAAAGCTACCGCCGTTTATCAACAAAGGTACTTTGG
>JAEZIL010000242.1 GCA_023436685.1 Bacteroidota bacterium
AGCCTGCATGGATAAGAAATGTGCTGCAACAAAGTTACCCAATAATGGCTTTACACAGTTATTTAGATGTAAAACTTGGGGATAAGTAGTGAATAGTAAAAGTTTCATTGTTATTTTGCAAGCTTTATATATAAACCGGATGAGTATCAAGCTGTCAATAGTAATACCCGCATATAATGAAGGCCGCACTATCCATTTAATACTGGATAGGGTGAAAGCAGTACAACTAAACTGGGGGGTAGAGAAGGAAGTGATTATTGTTAACGACTGTTCGCGGGATAATACCGAAGAAGCGATACAAACCTATATAGCCGCTAATCCTGAGCTACCTATTACTTACTACAAACACGAAGTAAACCAGGGCAAGGGCGCTGCATTGCATACAGGCATTCGCATGGCAACAGGCGACTATGTAATTATCCAGGATGCTGACCTTGAATATGACCCCGAGGAATACAATATCTTACTGAGACCTATAATAGACGGCTTTGCCGATGTGGTGTATGGCTCCAGGTTTATGGGTGGCAATCCACACCGCATATTGTTCTTTTGGCATTCCATAGGTAACAGGTGGCTCACATTTGCTTCCAATATGTTCACTAACCTGAACCTGACTGATATGGAGACCTGTTACAAGGTATTTAAGCGCGAAATGATACAAAGCCTGAAGCTGAAAGAAAAGCGCTTTGGTTTTGAGCCTGAGGTGACTGCCAAAATTTCCCGCGTTCCAAAGATCCGTATTTACGAAGTTGGTATTTCATACTATGGCCGTACTTATGAAGAGGGTAAAAAAATAGGAATGAAAGATGCTTTCAGGGCATTGTACTGTATTGTTAAGTATAATCTCTTCAGCAAATAGCCTTTGTACCTTTAGCATATAAACAAGATTACCATGCCAGTTATATTACCCGTTAAGGGAATTGCCCCACAAATACCCGAAGATTGCTATGTAGCGCCTAATGCTACTATTGTAGGCGATGTAACGATGGGCAGCGAATGCAGTATATGGTTCAATGCCGTGGTGCGTGGCGACGTAAACAGGATACGCATAGGCAACAAGGTAAATATACAGGACGGCGCCTGTATACACTGTACCTATCAAAAAACTGAGACCATTATAGGCAATAATGTATCTATAGGGCATAATGCAATTGTACATGGTTGTACTGTAGAAGACAATGTGCTGATAGGAATGGGGGCAATAGTGATGGACCGCGTAAAAATTGGCCAGAACAGTATTATAGCAGCAGGGGCGGTTGTTTTAGAAGATACAACTGTGCCGCCGGGCAGCATATATGCAGGGGTGCCGGCCAAAAAGGTAAAAGACATTAGCCAGGAGTTGCTGCAAGGTGAAGTAGAACGTATTGCCAACAATTACCTGATGTATAGTAGCTGGTTTAAATAGCCTGTAGTTAAAAAAATCACCCATATAGCTATTGGATGGATATATAATACGCCATACATTTGTCACGCAACTAAAAAACTTGCCATCTCTTATGAAGAAATTATTCCTAGCATTATTAGCAATGGCTTCGCTCGGCGCTGCCAATGCGCAACAAAAAGGAAGTATCCTTGGCTATGGAGACCTGACGTTCTCTACAAGTAAGCAACAAACAGGCCCAAGCTCAACTTACGCTACAAGAAACACGTTTTTCGGTATTAATCCGGGTATTGGTTATCAATTTTCACACCATTCAACAGTAGGTTTACAAGGTGGTTTCAATATAGACCGCGACATGTGGACCGTACCTGTTACAACTGTTACCGGTACAAGGAACCTTGATTTTGAAAACCGTACTACTACATGGGGTATCGGCGCTTTTTACCGTTATACACAAACTTTTGGTAACATATTCTTTATGTTCAGCCAAATAAATGCAGGCTACATGTCTACTACCTACGCCAACGACAGCATGGGTACAACTACTGTTAGTACTGTTGAAAACAAATTCAATGGTTTTGGTGCCAGCTTTATTCCCGGTATAGGTGTGAATGTTTACAAAGGTTTTGCACTTAACTTCTCTTCGGGTGGTATCGTATTCACTCACATGAGAGGCGACCTGCCGGATGCTGTTAACCCACGCATGACTGATTTCGGGTTCACTTTTGGCCGCCAGATAAATATTGGCGTATCAAGAAATATTAATTGCGGCCGCAAACACCGTCATGGCCATATGGAGCCTGGTATGGAACTGCGCAAGCATAAGAAAGAAAAAGACGATGAAGACGAAGATGATGAATAGTAAATCATTTCAAGCATAAAAAATAAGCCCCGCATTATGCGGGGCTTATTTTTTATCTATAACAACAGAGTTCTATTGTATGTTGATCTTTTGGGTAATAGAATTTTTACCCGTAGAAAGATGCATAATATAAGTGCCTGGAGCTAAACCTGCATCAGATGCTCTCCATTGAATAGTATGAGTACCAGCTATATCAGCGCTTACATAAGGTGTAGCTACTACCTGTCCTACAGCATTCATCACTTTAAGTGTAACGAGCGCATTTTCAGGCATGTTATATTCTACTTTTATTACATCGCTTGTACGTGCAGGATTTGGATAAGCCCTGTTAATAGAAATATTATTAGTGACATTCGAAATACTAGTCACGAAAGTGCCGCCTAATCCAACTTCTTCTGCATTCATTACCTGTTTTTCATCGCTGGCAGCGTCGCCATTATAAGCTACGTAAGCTACTAATAAAAGATTTTTAGCTTCCCATGTAGGGTCTTTTGTAAAGGTAAAATGCTTCGTATACTTAGTGCCTACGGTTGGTGTGGCAGATTGACTGGCGTCAATCTCTTCCAGCTTCCATCCAAAAACATTAGTACCAAGGAATTTCCTGTAGGTACGGTTGTGGAACCAAGGATCCAATGGGTCTTTACCACCTTGCACATCGCTGGAATAGTTATCTTGTTCCAATGAGCCCACAGCAGCAATGCTATCTTCCAATACATATACCTGTGCTATTATAGGTACGCCGGCTGTAGGGAGTGCAGAAAATTCAAAATTCAGGTCACCCTCATACACACCTGCGCTTGTTTGTGCAATGTTGCTGAAACTAACCGAAACTATTGCAGTTTGGCCTTTTTGTACATTGAAAGCATCCTCCCAGTCATTTCTACTCATTGAAATACCAGGATAGTAATTTTTTTGTATGCGCGCAGGGTATATCTTTCTATCAATAGCACCTGCTGGGAAAGCGCTTGCTTCGAGTGCGCTAAACAATTGGCTATGTTCAGGTTCTCTTAATGAACTGTTTGAAGGTTCAAAACTACCACCATGCATCGCTATTTCCACCACGTTGGCAGGAAATTGATGTTTAAGGTCTTCGAGAATTACTGTTCCCTCAGGACACCAGCCACATTTAAGACCGGTAAAGTCCTCCATCAGAACTTTCTTTACTGTTTGAGCATTTACGCTTAATGCTGGTAATAATGCTAATGCGAATAATAGTTTTTTCATACATTTTTTTTTAGTGGAAAGACATAATTAATATATATTTTTTTAGAATTAAAATTTTTTGTTAATATTTTTAATCATATATTAATTTCAGATTGAATGGTCTTATAGCGTCTTTTACCTATTCCTGTTATACTACACTTACAGGCCAATCTAAATATTATCTCCATTATCTTCGCGCACAATCTTTACAATTATGCTTTCACAAGATCTTACAGGAAAAACGGCACTAATAGCAGGCAGTACACAAGGTATTGGCCTTGCATCGGCGCAGGCTTTAGCGTCGCTGGGTGCGCAATGCTATCTCATTGCACGAAATGAAGACTCTTTGATGAAGGCTGTAGCAACATTAGATGTGAGTAAGGGGCAACAGCATGGCTATTTAGTGGCCGACTTCCAATATCCGGATAAGCTGGCCGAAGTAGTTAAAGCCTTTCTGGCTGATAAAACAATACATGTTTTAATTAACAACAGTGGCGGCCCTGCAGCCGGCCCTGTGGTAGATGCGCAAACAGATGCATTTATCCAGGCATTTCAGCAACATCTTATCTGCAACCATATACTTGCTACAGCAGTGCTTCCCGGCATGAAACAAGCAGGATACGGGCGCATTGTAAATATCATTTCCACTTCAGTAAAAATACCACTAAAGAACCTTGGTGTATCCAATACTATACGTGGCGCAGTAGCCTCTTGGGCAAAAACCATGGCCAATGAAGTAGGCCAATACGGCATTACAGTGAACAACGTATTGCCGGGTGCCACTGCAACAGGCAGGTTGGAGGCTATTATCAGCAACAAGGTTAATAAAACGGGGCAGGCGCAAGATGAAGTAGAAAAAGAAATGCTTGAAGAAATACCCGCCAAACGTTTTGGTCAGCCAGAAGAAATAGCTGCAATGGTTGCTTTTTTAGCATCTCCGGCAGCAGGTTATGTTAATGGTACCAGCATACCGGTAGATGGTGGCAGAACCGGGTCTATATAGTACCAGCCTTGAAATTTTAAGGTATCATTTACATAATCGGAACCTCAAAACGGGGTTTTTTGTTGACAAAGAAATGACATTCTCAAATTGCTAGAATTAAAATATCCTCTGAAACCCGCGCCAGTATTGAAAAACATTTTTTAACAGATGTGTATAAATTTTGGGGTTTGTGTTGTAGTTTTGCCCTGCTTTGTGAAAAAAGGAACGTTAATTTTTCAAATTTATTCCTGTGTCAGAACCAAATAGGCCAATGTTCTCAAGAATTGCCCGCAGCGTCATCGCACTTGCGATCGTTTTGCTGGGATTCAATATGTATGCAGTTGCCGCACCCGATGGTAAGGCGATATTCCAATCGAACTGCGCTAGTAGCCACAATCCGTTAAAAGATGCAACCGGCCCTGCACTTAAAGGTGCCGATGCGCGTGTTCCCAGTAAGGAATGGATGTACAAATGGGTGCATAACTCGGCTTCTGTAATTGCCAGTGGCGATAAATACGCTAATGACCTGTACAACAAATGGGGTAAAACAGCGATGACTCCTTTCCCGCAGCTAAGCAATGAGGAGATAGACGCGATATTTACCTACGTAAACTCAGTACAACCACCTTCTGCTGCAAAGAACGATGCAGCACAAGTCAGTGGTGCCAGCGAGCAAAGCGAAAGCAGCGGTTGGTTATATACTACCATTACACTTATACTGCTGGCACTTGCGGCTATATTGTGGCGCGTTAATACTGGCCTTCGTGGTGTAGCGAATGCAAAAGACGGTGTTCCTACCCCTGAAGAAGTTCCATTATATCGCAACAAGGTATTTATAGCAATGGCCTGCATACTGGTATTTATACTGGCAGGTTACTGGATAGTGAATGGCGCTATAAATATGGGCCGCCAACAGAACTATCAGCC
>JAEZIL010000249.1 GCA_023436685.1 Bacteroidota bacterium
GGTATACATTCAGTGGGTTGTATTGGTTGAGCCTTACATTTTGTTCAAGGAACAGATTAAACTGGTCGGCATTGGGGTTTTGCTGGTACTTAACAAATGCTTGCTGCAAAGTGTGAAATTCGTAACCCACTACACCCATGTGCAAGAAGGCTGCGCCTAGCCCGCATATCAGGTAAAAAGTTATAAATCTTTTAGGCCCCCATACGTTCTCCAGTATACTACCAAACATCCATAAGGCGAACATATTGGAGAAGAGGTGCATGATAGTAGCATTCACATCGTTGTAACTGCCATGCAGGAACATGTGTGTAATAAATTGCCAGGGCTTGAAATAATGTGACCCCCAATAATGAAGCCCGAAATAATCTGCTATATCTATTCCAAACTTACCTAATACAACCTGGGCAAAAACTATTAGCGAGTTGATTATAATCAGGTTCTTAACAATAGGTGGTAATATCTGGAAGCGCCCGGGCCTGAAATCTGTCATAATGTAGTATTTCTCTTAAAAAATCTGTTCACTAATAAGTCTCTGCTATTCAAAATTAATCCTTATTGACCTTTTACCCATATATGCAAACATTAAATATTACAAGCTTACGGTTGCCTTTGCTTACGGTTGAGTAGGTCTATCACACCTTCGCGCTGCAGTATTTTATAACCTATTCTATCGTTTGAAATACCATTACGCAGTTCATATTTAAAGCTGAAATTTCCCTCCACGGTGCTCTGAGTTACAAAATATGAAAACTGTATAGCAGCATTGTCTTTAAAGTGTTGCGCTACTTCATACAAATGTGTAGAAAGTATCATAAGGTGGCCTTCATGCTGTAACAACCCATCTATCACTGCCCTGGTGCACTCATAAGCATCATGCACATTAGTTCCTTTAAAAAGCTCGTCCATCAATACCAGATGTGCCCCTTGTTTTACAAGCTGCTCGGCAGTTTGCTTCATCCTTTGCACCTCGGCAAAAAAGTAGCTTTGTCCTTTCATCAAGTCATCTTCCACGTGCATATTGGTAATAATGCCTTGTAAAAAACTAATGCGTAAAGATAAAGCAGGCACACCTGCGCCTATATGCGCTAATAACGCAGCTACCCCCATGGCACGCATAAAAGTTGTCTTTCCCGACATGTTGGCTCCCGTAAGCACAAGGAAATTGCTTTTACCTGTAAAAGATATGTCGTACGGAACGGGCTCTTGCAATAACGGATGATACAATTGTTCTGCTTCGAAACGCACCGGCTTTTCAGGTAGTAGTTCAGGGTATACCCACCTATACATATTTGTAGCCGCAGCTAGCGACCGTAAGGCATCCATACGTGCATACAACGCCATCAACCTGAACACCATATGCTTCATTTCGCGCCTTGCTTTATAGCTAAGCTGTGCCAGCTCCCTAAAAGGTGTTTCCTTATGTACCGCTGTGATCTCATCTGTCAACCTGTGTTCCAACTCTTTCGCTATTTCTTGCAAATCACGCTGCAGCAATACCGGCACATTTTCTTCTTTCAGTATTGCTACAAGCTGCCTGCAGCCCTTCAAAAAGTCGGACAGATGAGATAGTGAAAATTGCGTGAAGAAGTATTCATTTTTATTAAACCACTTCTGCAAAACATTGCCAAAAATAGAACTGATACCACCAGGTACGGCTACATTGTTAGCAGCTTCAAAAAATTTGTCGAGCATGATGAGTGTACCATTCGAAATAACCTGCGGCCACTTATCCAGGTTTTGCGACCAAAACCTTACTACATCCTGTACTTGCAGCAAAGTTTCATAACTACCGGGGGGCTGTTGTATATGCCTGCGCAGTGCATCTTGCCCTGCCTGGGTGGTAGTATGGTTCAACAACGCGAATACCCCACCATTACTTTCAGTGGTGAAGATAGATAGATCCTTCAGCGTTGTTTTGTCGTTTTGCATTAGCGGTTGAATAGCAGCCTTTGTCCGCGCACATTATTATTTACTACTCCATTTTCATATGCTACATCTCCGTTTACTAGTGTATAGCATACCTCAGCCGGGAAAATATGACCTTCAAACGGAGACCAATTGCACTTATAAAGAATATTGCTCTTATCTACTTTTGTATCGCCTTTCATATCTACAAGTACCAGGTCAGCAAAATAACCTTCGCGTATGTAGCCACGCTTTTCTATAAGGAAGCATTTGGCCGGTGCATGGCACATTTTCTCTACTACTTTTTCCAGGCTCAGCTTTCCTTGCTGCACATATTGCAGTATTAACAAAAGCGAATGCTGTACCAATGGGACACCGGATGGGGCTTGCTGGTATGGCTGCTGCTTTTCATCCCAGGTATGTGGTGCGTGGTCGGTAGCAATTATGTCAAGCCTGTCATCCAGCAATCCATCCCAAAGTGCGGCTTTATTTTCGGGTGCTTTAATGGCAGGATTGCATTTTATAAGGTTGCCAAACTGTGCATAGTCCTCGGCTGTGAAATGCAGGTGATGCACACATACTTCCGATGTGATACGTTTCTCTTCAAGCGGAAACATATTGGTGAACAACTGCAATTCCTTCGCAGTAGATATATGCAATATGTGCAGGCGTGTATTATGCTGTTTAGCTAGCTGAATGGCCGAGAAAGAACTTTCGAAACAAGCATTAACATCGCGTATCAGTGGATGGAAAGAAGCATTATCAGCATTGGGATATTTTGCTTTATTAGCAGCTATCACACGTTCATCTTCACAGTGGGTTGCTATGAGATATTCAGTATCCCGAAAGATGCTGTTAAGCGTTACATAATTATCTACCAGCATATTGCCCGTGCTCGATCCCATAAATATCTTTACACCACATATCTCACGCTTACGCTTGTTCAATCGCAGTACTTCTTCTGCATTATCGTTTGCCACCCCCATAAAAAAGCTATAGTTAGCTACCGATGCATTTGCAGCGATAGCGTATTTCTTCTCCAGCTCTTCCTCATTTAGTGCAGGAGGATTGGTATTCGGCATTTCCATAAAAGAAGTAGTACCCCCTGCAACTGCTGCTGCTGCTTCGGTAGCAATAGTTGCTTTTTGAGTTAACCCCGGCTCGCGAAAGTGCACCTGGTCGTCAATAACGCCCGGTAGCAGATGAAGACCCTCAGCATTTATCTCGCGGTAGTTGCCCGATGGCTGCAGGTTGCTTCCTATTTGTTCGATGTAGCCATCTTTTACAAATACATCCTTAACTTCCTGTTTACCTTCGTTTACTATTGTTGCTCCTTTTATTAATATAGCCGACATACAATACGGTTTTAATAGAATACTTTTGACGCAGCAATTTACCACAATACCTTTTTACAAATCGTATACCATGTGTAAAAAAGCAGCATTAGCCGTTTTACTATCTATATCTTCTGCATTTGCAGCTAACGCGCAAACCACCTATCTGCAACTAGGCCATGAAGATTATAACGTGCTCGACAGGCTGGAAACAAGGTCTGGAGTATTATCGAATGACCTCTTCCTGACTGTAAAACCCATGCCACGTAAGCACATGGTGAAGTTCCTGGTAGAGCAAATGGAAGACTCTTCAGGTAACCAACTTAGCCTTATCGATCAATACAATATTGAGCGCGCTATATCCGCCAGCGGCGAATGGGCACCTTACGAAGATGGCGCTATCGACTCAAAACGCCCCTGGTTCAATACCTTTTACAAGAAGCAGCCAGATATGCTTCATGTAAAGACCGATGACTTCTTCCTTTCGCTAAACCCGGTGTTAACCGCACAAGGGTTGTACGACAAAGACAACAAGAACAACCCTCTGTTTACCAGCAACCGTGGTATAGAAGCACGTGGCTGGATAGCAAAGAAGGTAGGCTTCTATACGTTCCTTACAGATAACCAGGAACATGCTCCCGGCTATGTAGCGCAATGGGTAGATAGTAATGGTGCTGTACCCGGTGTTGACAACTTTACACGTAAGAAGGGTAAGTATGGCAGTTACGACTACTTGCTGGCTCGTGGATATATTGACTTCGCAGCTGTTAAAGACCATATCAATGTAACCTTTGGTTATGATAAGAACTTTCTGGGAGATGGCATGCGTAGCCTTTTCCTCAGCGACTTCTCTGCAGGTGCAGCCTTCCTTCGTTTGAACACCCGTATCTGGAAGCTGAACTACCAGAACCTGTATATGGAGCTTACCCCCCATGTAGGCAGAAGTGGAGACAACCTGCTTCCGCACAAGTATGCTACTATGCACCACCTGAGTGTAAACGCTACCAAGTGGCTGAACGTTGGCGTGTTCGAAACGGTCATCTTTGATAGGGTGAACCGCTACGAGTTCAGCTACCTGATACCGGTCATCTTCTACCGCCAGATAGAGCGTGCATTGGGCAGTCCCGACAATGTGATGCTTGGTATCAACTTCAAGGCACTGGCTGCAAAGCACTTGCAGTTCTACGGCCAGCTAATGCTGGATGAGTTCACCAGCAGGGAGCTGTTTGGCGGCAATGGCTATTGGGGCAACAAGCTGGGCATACAACTGGGTGGCAAGTACTTCGATGCCTTTACGGTGAAGAACCTTGACCTGCAGGGTGAGGTTAACATAGTGCACCCATTCACTTACACCCACTTCGATAGCATAGGCAACTATACCCACTACAACCAGCCACTGGCGCACCCGTTGGGGGCAAGCTTTGCCGAACTGCTGGGAGTGATACGATACCAACCTGTGCGCAACCTCTTCCTGACGGCGAAGGCCATGTACTACCAGCGCGGTGCCGATACAATGGGCACTAACTATGGCAACACCCTGATGAAGGACTATGATACCCGTAGCATAGTACCAGGCAGCCAACGCAACTATGGCTATACCCTCATCAGCGGGGTGAAGACCCAATGTGCTACCCTGAGCCTGAATGCCAGCTATGAGCTAAAGGAGAACCTCTTTGTAGACATGGGAGGCACCTACCGCCGCTTTGCATGGGAGAACGGCCTTAACCCTACCCAGAACAACCTGTACCTGTATGGTGGTGTGCGCCTCAACTTCGTGCGGAGAGACTACAACTTCTACTAAGGCTTCTTCTTAGGTTCCATTGGCCTGAGGTGCTTCACCTTGAGTCCTGCTTCGCTATCGGCTATGAGCTCGGCAAGCCGCTTCTGTTGGGTGGCCTCTTGTTTGGCACTTACCAACCACCATACCACGTTCTTACGGTAGCCGGGCGGCATAGCCCGGTAGTTCTTCCATGCGGTCTTTTTGGGTTTGAGCTGGGGTTCCATGTCTTTGGGCATGGTGAGCTCTCCCTGCTCATGGGCGTAGATGTGGCTCTTACTCTCCTTACGCTGCTCATAGGCAGCTATGCCTGCGGGCATCATAAGCCCTTGCTCTGTGAGGGCCTTTACCTTGTTGATGTTGATGGTGCTCCATATGCTGCCGGGGCGGCGGGGTGTGAAGCGAACCTGGTGGGCTTCCTCCCCCAGCGACTTGCCGCGGCTATCTATCCAGCCATAGCAGAGGGCCTGGTCTACAGCCTGGCTCCATGTCATTGACTGCTTGCCGGTGCCCTTCTTCCAGAAGCCTACGATGATCTCGGACGCGGTGGCGTGGTGCTTGTGCAGCCACTTGCGGAAGGCTGCAGGGCTGGTGAAGAAGGTAGGTTGCATAGGCCCCAAACATACACAAACACTTGATGAAAAGCCGTATCTGTTGTTAAGTTTTGCTAAGTTTTCTGTCATAAAAAATATTTCCTGTGCGACAGTTTGCCCCAAGACCCTTGCTGCGGGCTGCCTGCGGGGGGGAAATGATGCAGGACCTGTTTTTAGAGACTTAGCATTTGTTAGCATGCATCTTAAAACTAAAACCACCCGATTGGCGGGTGATTTACTATAGCAAATATACGCCATTTACACTAAAACAATATTTACTGATAACAATTAAATACAATTGCAACCGTGAGGGCACGGTTGCATGGACGATTCAACAGGTATGGAACTGTGGAGAATCATTGACTTTCCTGCCGGCACTGAAGATGTTGAAGCAGCTAACGCTGAAACCATATATCCCAATCCTGCTACACATACATTTAGTATAATAAATATTGGAAAAGGCGCTACTGTAGAGGTGTATTCTTTAACAGGGCAGTTGCTGCTTAAAAGCAACAAAACTCAGAACATCGATATCAGCAAATTGCCTGCGGGCATATATCATGTGCATGTATTTAGCAACGGCAAAAGATCGGTAGCTAAACTGGTAAAAGAGTAGGCGCGGTATAACCCACTGGCTGGCACTATTTTTTTGCTTTTGGGGAGATAAATGCCGGTACAGGAAATGGGCCTTTCAAGCCCGGAGGCTTTAACCAATCCCCATAAATATTTGCTATGAAAACAACCATTTATATTTTTTTATTTGCTGCAGCATTAGGAGCAGCATCGTGCGCTAACACGAGGAAAACTACCAAGGCCAATCCGTCAAACCCTCAATACGAGCCGCTGAGAAACAAGGCCGATGGTGGATATAACAATACTCCGGGCAGCCAAAACAGGGAAGTAGGCCAGGATATTAATGCCGACAGGAAAATAGACATCAAAGATGATAAATAAATTAGTGGCGGCTACCTGTATCGGTAGTTTCTTTTTCTTCCTTCTTTTCTTTTACGGCCTCTTCTTTCAGTACAGCTTCAGCACGTTCAGCCTTTAGTGTAACGCGTATGCGGGCGTAGAAGCTCATGTATATATTGGCTACCCATACCAGCGAGAAGCCGGCAATGAGGTAGCCGCGCCAGTCGTCGTAAAGTAATTGGTAGCCTGTAATTATCAGGAAGAGTATAGTGACGTAGTGGCTGAAGCAATACTCGCAAGTAAAGAGGTAGAAGAACTTACGCTGAAGCAGGGTTTTGCATTCCTTGCTATTGCGCACGCAATACTCATGCACTTCGCGAAACACCTCTTCGTGAGTGAATGTCCAGGCTATGCAGGCTATGGGTATGGCGAGTATAAATAGTGTTGCTACTTGTATGCCTATCATGTTGTTTAAATAATGTTGCTACAAGAGATATGCGAATATTGTGCCGCGAGGATAAGCAAAAAAATCCCCGCCTTACAGGGCGGGGTAGTCATTCCAACTTTATATTGATCGGTGCAGGCTTAAGAAAGCTGGCTACCTACTTTGCTCTTTACTTTTTTAGCGCTATTGGTGCCTTCCTCTAAAATAGCAGAGATCTTTTCGCGTGCATCGTCGCTTAGGCCTTCTATTTCGTTGCTCACCAGGTTTTTCAGGCTGCTAAGCTTATTGCCTCCTACTTTGGCTACTTTTTCACCATATTCAGCAGCCAGTTTCATAAATGCATCTTTCCACTCGCCCGATTTATCGGCAAGGTCGGAAGTAAGTTTTTTACCTTTTTTAGTTGTCAGCAGCAAAGCTATTGCGCCGCCGGCTGCCGCTATCAGTAACAAGCGTGATGTTTTCATTTTCTTTACGTTTTTAAAGAGTTATACGGGTATATTCCCTACGTGCTAATGTGAAATGAAAATCGTGCCAAGGATAAGCAGTAATGTTAAATGGGATTTAAGAAATGAGCTGGGGAGTTTCTGTAACTTCGTAGAGTATGTTTAATATAAACCGACCATACCCGCCTGCAGGCGATCAGCCACAGGCTATCAGAGAATTAGTGAAGGGAATTAAGGAGGGGGAACAATTCCAGACGCTGCTGGGCGTTACGGGATCGGGCAAGACTTTTACCATGGCCAATGTGATACAGGAGGTAAATAAACCTACACTTGTACTAACACATAATAAAACGCTTGTGGCACAACTGTATGGGGAATTCAGGCAGTTTTTCCCCGACAATGCTGTGGAGTATTTCGTATCGTACTATGATTATTATCAACCCGAAGCATATATCCCTACATCGAACACATATATAGAAAAAGACCTGTCGATAAATGAAGAGCTGGAGAAGCTGCGCCTGCGCGCTACCAGTAACTTACTAAGCGGACGAAGGGATATAATAGTAGTAGCATCGGTAAGTTGTATATACGGTATGGGTAACCCTACCGAATATGCCAATGGTATCATCCGTTTTAATAAGGGCGATAACATAGGGCGTAACGGGTTTTTGCATCACCTGGTAAATGCATTGTATACACGCAGCCAGGGCGATTTTACCCGTGGGTCTTTCCGCGTAAAGGGCGACACGGTGGATATTAACCTGCCTTATGTTGATTATGGCTACCGTATCACCTTCTTTGGAGACGAAGTGGAAGAAATAGAGAGCTTTGAGGTTGATACAGGCAAACGCATAGGCACTATGCAAAATGCAGCCATATTTCCCGCCAACCTTTATTTGGCGCCACGCAACCTGATGAGCCAGATAATACACGAAATACAAGATGAGCTGCATGCACAGGAAGAATATTTTAAACGCATCAACAAACCACTGGAAGCACAACGTATAAAAGAGCGTGTGAACTATGACCTGGAAATGATACAGGAACTAGGCTTTTGCCCCGGCATTGAGAACTATTCCCGCTTTCTTGACAGGCGTATGCCCGGCACAAGGCCGTTTTGCCTTCTGGATTATTTCAGCGATGACTTTTTGCTAATAGTAGATGAAAGCCACGTAACCATACCGCAAATAAGCGGCATGTACGGTGGCGACCGCTCGCGCAAACTAAATCTTGTAGACTATGGTTTCCGCTTACCTTCAGCACTGGATAACCGCCCGTTGAACTTTCATGAATTTGAAGGCTTGCTAAACCAGGTGGTATTTGTAAGTGCCACACCCGGCAAGTATGAGCTGGAACAAACAGGAGGCGTAGTAGTAGAGCAAGTAGTAAGGCCTACCGGTTTGCTTGACCCACCTATAGAGATACGGCCAAGCATTAACCAGATAGACGACCTGCTGGACGAAATAGACTTTCGTGTAAAGCGTGGCGACCGTGTGCTGGTTACTACCCTTACCAAACGCATGGCCGAAGAACTGGACAAATACCTGAAAAGGATCAACGTCAATTCTAAATACATACACAGTGAAGTTGACACACTGGAAAGAGTAGAAATTTTGCGCGACCTGCGCCTGGGCAATATAGATGTACTGGTAGGCGTGAACCTGCTTCGGGAGGGGCTTGACCTGCCCGAAGTATCGCTGATGGCCATATTGGATGCTGATAAGGAGGGCTTTCTACGCGATGAAAGATCGCTGACACAGATGGCAGGCCGTGCCGCCCGTAATGTGGATGGACTGGTTATCTTTTATGCCGATAAAATAACGGACAGCATGCAACGCACAATGGATGAAACCAGCCGCAGACGGGAGAAACAACTGAAGTACAATGAAGCTAACGGCATAGTACCTAAAGGTGTATTCAAATCGAAAGAAGAGATCATGAAGCAAACATCGGTACTGGATATAAAAGGCTACAAACAAGATGACCCTTATGCAATACAGGATGCTGCTAGTATGGCCGCAGAGGACGAAGTGGAATACAAATCGGCAGCACAGCTTGATAAACTGATAGCACAAACCAAAAAGATGATGGAAAAAAGCGCTAAGGAGCTGGACTTTATGGAAGCCGCAAGATTGCGTGACAAGCTATTTCAGCTACAGAAAGAAAAGGAGGGAATGAAATAACCCTTAAAAATCGAACAACCTAAGCTGACCGGGGTTGCTTTTGCGCCTTTCTTTTTGAGTGGCTTCGCCAAAGTTAGACAGTGTAATGCCCAGCAGCCTGATCTTCTTCAGTGTAAGATCAGTTTGCTCTAAAAGCATTTTAGCTGTATCGGCTATAGTTTGCACATCGTTAGTGGGGAAAAGAAACGACTGGCTGCGGGTAATAAGTTTGAAATCGTGGTACTTGATCTTCAATGTTATAGTGCGCCCCTTCAGCTCGTAGCGTTGTAAACGATTATATACCAGTTGCGCAATCCTTTCCAGTTCCGTATTCATCTCATTAATATCAGTGAGGTCATAAGGGAAAGTATCCTCCGCACCTACCGATTTTATTTCTCTCTCTGTTTGCACTTCCCGATTGTCTATACCACGCACTATATTGAAATAAAACCTGCCCACTTTACCAAAATGAGCTACCATTTCATCATGCGATAATTTTTTCAGATCGGCACCGGTATGAAGGCCCATACTTTTCATTTTATCAGCCGTCACTTTCCCTACGCCATAAAATTTCTCTACCGGCAACTGCTCCATAAAACCCTCTACGGCCGATGGCCCAATGAAAGTAAGGCCATCGGGCTTGTTCATATCAGAAGCTATTTTAGCTATGAACTTGTTTACCGATATACCTGCTGATGCTGTAAGGTTAAGCTCATCTTTGATAGCTTGTTTTATTGCCTTTGCTATTTCTATAGCTGAACCAATGTTTTGTTTATCGGCTGTAACGTCAAGGAAAGCCTCATCTAAAGAAAGCGGTTCAATTTTATCGGTATACCGTTGAAAGATACTGCGTATATGCTGCGACACTTCTTTGTATACATCGAAGCGAGGTTTGACAAAAATAATATGCGGGCATAGCTCTAATGCCCTGCGCGATGACATAGCTGAACGTACGCCAAACTTCCGGGCCTCATAGTTAGCAGTGGCTACTACACCACGCCCCTGTGGCGAACCACCTACGGCTATTGCTTTACCTACATAATCGGGATTATCCCGCTGCTCTACAGATGCATAAAACGCATCCATATCTACATGAATGATCTTTCGTTGAGGGGTAGTGCTGTCTAACATACGCTGACGCGAAGCAAATGCTTACAGTAAGATAGCACATTTACATTAAAATACAGTCCGTTAACTCAGGTGATGCTTCTGAAATAAGTGTAACGCAATACTACTTCAAGCGACAGACAGATAAGGGCAGCTAATGCCAAGGGGAAAAACAATTCAGCATAGTGCTTATAAGTACTGATATCGATCTTTGTTTTTTCCAGCTTATTGATACGGGTATATATATCAGCCAGCGATTTATTGTTGGTTGCCCTATAGTATTCGCCACCTGTTTGTTGCGAGATATTGCGCAGCAATGCTTCATCTATTTGTACCGGCATCATTTGCTTTTGCATGCCAAATGGTGTTTGTACCGGGTAGGGTGCCTCGCCTTGTGTGCCGACACCAATAGTGTACACACGTACTTTATAGGCTTTTGCTATTTCCAGCGCCGTACTAGGGTCAATAAGGCCGGTGTTGTTAACCCCATCGGTAAGTAATATCAATACACGGCTTTTACCCGGCGCATTACGCAACCTGTCAACGCCAGTGGCTAACCCCATACCTATTGCTGTACCATCTACCAGCATACCACTTTTTATCTGGCTTATTTGTTCTTTAAGCACATTATGATCGATAGTTATAGGGCATTGAGTAAAACTCTCTCCCGAAAATATTACCAGGCCAATGCGGTCGGTAGGGCGCTGATCCACAAAATCCATAGCCACCCTTTTGGCAGCTTCAATACGATTGGGCTTCAGGTCTTCGGCCAACATGCTACCCGATACATCTATGGACAAGACGATGTCTATGCCTTCGCTATCAATAGATTCAGTGACGTTGCTTGACTGCGGCCTTGCCAGTGCAATAACAATAAACAAAATACTGAGTAACCGCAGCACAAATAATACAGGCCTTAAACGAACCTTCCGGCCAGGCCTTAAACGGTTAACACCTGTAAGTGTACTAAGGCGGAAAGCCGGATTATCATTCCTCTTCTTTTTCCATTGCCACCATATCATGAAAGGAATAAGCAGCAACAGCAAGAAAAACCACGGATGGGCAAAGCTTAAGTATTTCCAGTCGAGTAATGCTTTCATACTATTAAGCAGAGGTTTCGGGTTTGGTAGCGTTTACAAATTTCACAGTGTTATCCATAGCTGTAATATGTTCCTGGGGCAATGGCTGAGCCTTTGCGAATTTGGCCATATCAGCTGTGTATAAAATATCGAACAGCAAGGAAACATAGTCCTTCATTTGATGATGCCTGCGCGCGCTGGCTAGCAATTCGTCGGTTGTAAGCTCCATAGCAGGCTTATGATACCGTGCTTCAATATAGCCGCGCAATATCTCGGTTAGTTGTGTATAATATTCTTTAACCTGGCCCCGTTGCCACAGTTGCTCCTCATTTAGCTTGGAAAGCAAACGCAATGTTTTCTCCTGCAGGGTTTCTACAGGTGCAGCAGGTGTAGCTACGGGCACTGGCATTTTTCTATTGCGAATAAAGTAATTGATAATAACAATTGTGAGGATAATGAATATCAGCCCACCAACTATATACCATACATAGTCTTTCCACGTGGCTTTTACCTTTATAATCCCTTTAATATCACGAAAGCCCTTTGCGGTATCTACGGCTACTGTTTGCACCAATAGCTGCAGAGAATCGGACTGTATGGTATAGGCAGTGCCACTGTTGGGTATAACAGGAAACAAAAAAGACGGAATTGTGTATGCGCCCGAATCGAAACCCGTAACCAATAGCCGCTGCTTGTATGTAACCATTGATCCTTTCGTTATTGTATCTATCCTGCCCTTCTCAACTATCTCCAGTTTATTGAAGGTATCCGGTATTTCAGCCCATTGTACTTTGCTTGCTTCCTTGCTGTGCGTTACCTCCAGGAACAACCTGGCCTGGTCGCCTACGGTAATGCGGTTAGCATCGATACGGGTAGTAACCGATGCATCTTGTGCAAACAGGCCTGTTGTGCTAAGCAGTGAAAGAACAAGGAAGAAAAAATATTTAGATACGCGGATTCTCATTTACAATTATTACCTGGCTTTAAAAAACGTTTGCAGAGATTTTACATAATCCTGGTCGGTACGTATGTGCAGCAAGGCCGCACCGCTTTTACGGAAGGTTTGCACACAATACTTCTGGTGTCCGTCGAAGTTTTGCGTATAGGCATTGCGTACAGTAATATCATCGGTATCTAACCATGTCTGCTGCCGTGTTTCTGCATCTGCTACCTGTATCAGACCGGCTGCCGGCAGTTCACGGTCATACCTGTCGTACACCTGTATGCCTACAAGGTCGTGCTTGCGAGCTGCCAGTTGCAAGCCCAGGTTGTAGGGGTTGCTAATAAAATCGCTCAAAAGAAAAGCGATGGTTTTCTTTTTCAGTATATGATTCAAACTGTCGAGCGCCACTTGAATGTTAGTACCTGCCGACTGTGAGGGCTGTAGTGCTATCAGCTCGCGTATGATACGCAATACATGGCTGCGCCCTTTCTTGGGCGGTATATATTTTTCTACTTTATCACTAAAAAATATAACACCTACTTTATCGTTGTTGGTTATTGCTGCAAATGCTATTACTGCCGCTATCTCGGTAATAAGCTCTCGCTTAGAACGTTGATGTGTGCCAAAAAGGGAGCTGCTGCTTACATCTACCAATAGCATTACCGTCAATTCGCGCTCTTCCTCAAATACTTTTACAAATGGATGCGAAAAGCGGGCAGTAACATTCCAGTCGATATTTTTCACATCATCACCATGCGTATATTCGCGCACTTCACTAAAAGACATACCCCTGCCTTTGAAGGCAGAATGATATTCGCCTGCAAAAATATGGTTGCTAAGCCCTTTCGTTTTTATCTCTATCCGCCTTACGTTCTTAAGTATTTCTGCGGTAGTCATTTATCGCCTCAATTTAGTCATTAACCATCAGGTTTTTAACGAAAACAAATGTAGTAGTTCCGCTATTTATATGTCAATATCAATTACTTAAAATTTTCTGAAAATCTGCTTTTGTCAGGTTTATGCATTAACCCTTAGATTTGATGAAAATTTATTAGACCATGACCAACTTAAAAACATTGCTTCCCGCTGTAGTTTGCGCTACAATCTTAATAGCCTCATGCGGAAATAGCAGTGAGCACACTGAAACGGTGTCAGACACAACAGTTGTTACTACCAGTACGGCAAAACCAACTATTGCGTTGGCTGATGTAAGCCAATCGCCTGAGTTTGCTAATGCACAACTAAATATTGGCAATGTAACTGCAACTCCTCAAGGTACTGATTCAGTTAAGGTAACCTTCAATTTCAATGTAAAGAACTACGAACTGAAAAAACAAACTGATGATGCTGCCGGCAAGCTGTGCAATAATTCAGAAAAGGGCCAACACATACATTTCATAATGGACAATACACCTTACGTGGCGCTTTATGAACCTAAACATGAAGTTGTGCTGCCTAAGAACGGCGACCATAACCTGATGGTATTCCTATCGCGCTCTTATCACGAATCTCTTAAAAACAAAGGTGCTGCCCAAGTGTATAGCTTTAAGCTGACCGATGGTAAACTGCAAAAAACAGAAACGCCTAAAACGCCAATGGTATTCTACAGTCGTCCTAAAGGCGACTACCTGGGTAAAGACACTGAAAACCTGCTGTTTGACTACTACGTGTGGAACAGCAACCTATCGGCCGATGGCTATAAAGTAAAAGCCATGATAAAAGGTATGGATGTAGATACTACTTTTGTTATGAGCGACTGGAAAGCACAATTTTTGAAAGGTATGCCGATGGGGAAATCGAGCATAACACTGACGTTGGTAGACAAAGACGGCAACAAAGTAGCCGGCCCTGAAACAGAAGTAACGCGCGAGTTCAACCTGTCGAAAGAAGAGCCGATGACGAAATAATTTGGCAATTTTATTAATTTAAAGAACGGCATCAGCCGTTCTTTTTTGTTTATTGTAAGCGCTTAAAATAGAATTGTGAAAAACATCACCCTATTTCTCCTTGTTTTGTTTCTGTATGGCTGTGATATGCGTAAACATAAAGGGACAAATCAAATTTCCGAGAGTATTGCAGAATCGAAACGAGATAGTTTTTTTATTAAGCAATACAAACTGATTCGAAACGACGCGCAAGACTTTAAAATTTCAGAAGCCTGGATCGAAAAAGTTTGGCACTATGATGCTAAGTCCATGTTCAACATTCCAAAGAAAGCGTATGATATCTGTCAATTTGTTTTTAAGGCAGAACAGACCCTGCTCTTCGATTTAGCTTTAAAAACACTTCTGACTGGACAATAGTTGAAAAGAAAACAGAGGAATGGATAGGTATAGGTTTAGGATTTTACACGCTAAGTATCCCTGACTGTCTGGCACGTGATACGATTTACTTTAGTTTAACCTACGAAAAAGGAAAAGACAATTTTGCTTTGGGTCAAGATGCAGGGGAAATGATTTTTGTATCTGTAAACTAGCGCTAAACTATTCTTTGGACTGTCGGTTTATTATTACTATCCAAGCCCTGTATATGAAGAATGCCCGGTTGCTTGCCTGGTTCTATACTGCCTACTACATTCTGCATTTGCAAAGCAGCTGCACCATTTGCAGTGGCCCAGTTTAGTAAAGTCTCCCAACCAATATGCGGGAAGCGTTGCTTGATAGTATGCAGCTCTGATAAAATGCAGAGCTGATGATTGGAAGAAAGACTATCGGTACCAATGCAGATACTGGCTTTGTTGCGTACCAGCATATCAATATCGGGCAGTGTGTTCTCTATATACAAATTGGCATTGGGGCACAGGCACCAATGCACATTAGGCAGTAGTGTTTGTGTTACCTGCACATCGTTCTCTTTGGTGAAGGTATTATGAATGAACAAAAACGGGTGCGATGGTGACAGCCATTCTAAATAAGTTTGAATAGAAGACTTGCCTGAGGGTTTGAAAAAATCGTCGTTGATGCCGAGGCTGGATAATAGTGTTTGTACACCACCCTGTTTCAGCAAATAATATTCATCCTCGTCGCGGCACTCCTGGTTGTGTATAGATAGCAATGCCTTCTTATCATACTTATCTATAAGTCTAAACAACACATGCGATACAGAATAAGGTGCATGTGGCACTATGGATTGACGCAGTAGTATTCCTGCTTCTTCTTGTGCGGCAAATTTTTGTTCAACTGCTACTGCATAGTTGAACTGCTTTTGCGGACTTTCGTTGAAGCCTATAGCCTCTACAAAGCTGTGGAAGTGCATTCTGCCTGATGCGCGTTGCTCCAGGGTATCGTTGGTATTACAAATATCGCCTACAGCTACAATGCCGTTGTTTAGCATGGATTCAAACTCCTTCCTCCGGGCCTCGTCCTTTTGCTCGTCGGTAAAGCCATTGCGTTTGAACATGACGTTTTGCAGGAAGGTAATGAGGCCCGTATGTTCGGGTATCACACCCTTCATGTGCGATAGTTCGAGATGGCAATGTGCATTAACGAAACCGGGCGCCAGCACACCATCATAGTGTGTAGCGCCCGTTATGGAATCTTTAGGATGTATTGTTTTTATGCTGCCGTTATCATTAGTTTCGATAACCGTGCCTTCCGGCAACCATTTATATCCATCATGAATGCGGGTGGCGGTAAGCAGCAATTGTTTATCCTTTAAAGTGCTTTAACAATATAATTTCCTTTTCGGTAAGCAAACGCCATTTGCCGCGGGGCAAGTTTTTCTTTGTCAGTCCGGCGTACATTACTCGATCCAGTTTTTCTACTTCGTATCCCAGTGATTCGAATATACGCCTAACAATACGGTTGCGGCCGCTGTGTATTTCCAGGCCTATCTCATTTTTCTCGTCCAGGTAAGCTATTGCATCCACCTTCACTTCGCCATCATCCAGCATTAAACCATTAGCTATTTTCTCAAAATCAGCCTTTATAAGGGGTTTGTTCAATGTAGCCTGGTAAACTTTCTTTATGTCGTAGCTTGGGTGCGATAGCTTTTGTGCCAGTTCACCATCATTGGTCATCAGCAGCAGTCCGGTAGTATTTCTATCCAGGCGGCCAACAGGGAATAAACGGCCCAACTCACTATCACTTACCAGGTCCATTACTGTTTTACGCCCTTCAGGATCGTCGTTGGTAGTTATATAATCTTTAGGTTTGTTCAGCAGCACATACACGCGGCCTCTTTGCGGTGTCAGCTTTTTACCTGCAATGGTCACCACATCGAACGACTGCACACGATAGCCCGGATCCAGGGCCAATTCTCCATTTACTTTTACTTTGCCTTGTTTCACCATTTCAGCAGCATCGCGACGGCTGCATTTGCCACTATGCGCTATGTATTTATTTAGCGTCATTTGCTTTTCTTCCTCCTGGTCTCTGCTACCCCTGCCTTTTTTATCGTATGTAAGCTTTCTGCCACCTTTTCTTTCTTCTTCGTATTGCTTACGGAAAGGGCCGCTTACTTTACGTGCACCTAGCGGAAAGGGCTTATCGAAAGTATCTTCACCCAATTTATCAGTACCTTTTATTTCAAAGGTCTGATCTTCAAACTGCTGCCTTTCAGGCTTGTCTTTTTTATTACCCTGATCGTTAAATGCACGGTTCAGGTGAGAATCGAACGGATGTATCTCTTTCCCTTCTTTATTGAATTTCTTTTTAGGATTGTCCTCGCTATCGAAGCTTTTTTTACGGTCATCCTTATCGAATGAACGTTTGCCATCGCTCATGGGTTTGCCATATGCGTTACGCTTAGGGCGATCTTCATTATTATCAAACGAACGTTTGGGACGGTCGTCACCATAAGATCTTCTTTCACCTTGAGGTTTGTCGAAATTACGCTTAGGACGATCTTCGCCTTCAAAAGTGCTTTTCGGACGGTCGTTACCGCCAAAAGATTTGCCGCTGCGGCCACCTTTATCAAAACTACCACGTTTTGGTTCATCGAAATTACCCCTCGGGCGGTCGCCCTCGCGGCCGGAGTATGGGCGTTTACGCTCGCCACCTGCTGATGCTGAGTTGCCACCATCTCTACCCGAATATGGGCGTTTTTTATATCCCTCACCACCGCTACTACCCGTATCACGGCCCGAGTATGGTGTTTTACTGCCACCACCCGCACCACCACCCCTGTTAGGGTCGCGGAAAGAACCTTTATTATCGTCATTAAAAGACCCGCCACCACGTTCCGGTTTATCGAAAGAACGTTTCGGACGGTCGTTATCAAAGTTTTTCTTACCACGGGCAGGCCTTTCGCTATCTCTATCCTCACTCCTGTATGGCTTCCTATCGCCCGATGGGCGACTGCCACCTGTACTTTTTCTCGCCGGTTTTCCTGAATCTGTGCGCCTGCCGCCGGTTGGTTTTTGTCTCATTCCTATTATTACGTAAGCGGCAAAGGTACGATGTTTCGGGTGCAGTACATCTATTATATATATTAGTATCGCGATAGCGGTTGAAAAAAATTTTCAAACCGCCTGTAACTTTTTCTTCACCTACCCGATTTATATAGTGAATGGAGCTTACTGACTATAATAC
>JAEZIL010000268.1 GCA_023436685.1 Bacteroidota bacterium
GGGCTATACCGTATACATGGTGACACCTGATAAAGACTATGGTCAACTTGTACGCGATAACGTATATATATATAAGCCGGCTTACCAGGGGGGCAGTGTGGAAATTTTAGGCCCCCAAGAGGTGTGCGCCAAGTGGAATATTAAACGTGTTGACCAGGTAATAGATATATTAGGATTGATGGGGGATGCAGTGGATAACATTCCCGGTATACCAGGGGTGGGCGAAAAGACAGCTGCTAAATTGCTGGCCGAGTACGATAATCTGGAAAATATACTTGCCAATGCAGATAGCATAAAAGGAGCCTTGGGTGAAAAGGTACGTAATGGTAAAGAGCTGGCTATTATGTCTAAAAAGTTGGCTACAATCATTACCAATGTTCCTGTATCGTTTCATGAAGAGGACTTTAGAGTAAAAGAATGGAACAAAGAGGCGCTAACGGAAATTTTTGGTGAGCTTGAATTCAGGGCATTAGGTAAACGTCTGTTGGGTGATGACTTTAATGTATTTGATAAAAACACACCAACAGACCTGTTTGGTAATGCCATACAGCAGAAAACAAACACTGGCAGGCCTGCAGCAGCCGAACCCGCAGCAACCATTGCAGAAGCAGCTGAAGAGCTGGTACCTATTGCCAGTAGCAATATTGAAAATACCCCGCATACTTACCATTTAGTAGCTGGCAAAGAGGCAATAGACACTTTAATTAACCAGCTATCGCAGCAAAAAGAGATCTCTTTCGATACTGAAACTACTAATATAGACGCCAACCTGGCCGATATAGTAGGCATGAGTTTTTGCTGGCACAAGGGTGAAGCTTATTATGTAGCCTTACCCGAGAATAGAGACGAAGTGATCAATATTCTCAATCAGTTTCAACCCATATTTGAAAACAAGAATATTCTTTGGATAGGGCAAAACATCAAATACGATCTTACAATATTGAAATGGTATGGTTTTGAGCTAAAAGGGAAGATTTACGATACCATGCTTGCCAATTACGTTATTGAACCAGAGGGTAAACGTAATATGGATATACTGAGCGCAAAATACCTCGGCTACCAGCCTGTATCTATTGAAACATTAATAGGGAAGAAAGGCAAAAACCAGCTCAATATGCGAGATGTACCTGTAGAACAGGTAAAAGAATATGCAGCGGAAGATGCCGATGTAACACTTCAGTTAAAGCAGGCCTTTGACCCCTTAATGGCGCAACAAGAAGTGCATCCTGTTTTTGATGAAATAGAAAATCCTTTAGTTCCGGTGCTGCTCGATATGGAATATGAGGGTGTAGGGATAGATGTAGATTTCCTTCGCGATTATTCAAAGGAACTGGAACGCGATATACGACAGGCTGAAGAGAATGTGTACAGGCATGCTGAAGTACGGTTTAACATCGGTTCGCCTAAGCAACTGGGGGAAGTACTGTTTGAAAAAATGAAGCTGGAAGGCGGCGGTAAAAAAACCAAGACAGGCCAGTATGCTACAGGCGAGGAAGTATTACAAAAGCTGCGGAACAAACATGAGATAGTCAATGATATTCTTGTTTACCGCGAGCTAACAAAATTAAAAAGTACATACGTAGATGCCCTCCCTACACTTATTAATCCCCGCACAGGCAGACTGCATACATGCTTCAACCAAACCGTAGCAGTAACCGGCCGCTTGAGCAGCAACAACCCCAACCTGCAAAATATTCCTATCCGTACCGACCGCGGACGTGAGATACGTAAAGCATTTATACCGCGCACCGAAGGTTGGAGCCTTATTTCTGCCGATTATTCGCAAATAGAACTGCGTATAGTTGCGGCTATAAGTGGAGACGAAAATATGATCAAAGCTTTTGTTGAGAATAAAGATATACATACAGCTACTGCTGCTAAAGTGTACAACGTTGAAGAGAACGAGGTAACTTTTGAAATGCGCCGGGCGGCTAAAGCTGTTAACTTCGGTATCATTTACGGACAGTCAGCATTTGGCCTTGCAGAAAATTTGGGCATCAGTCGTACCGAGGCTAAAACAATTATTGATAACTACTTCCTGCAATATCCATCTATAAAAAAATACATGGACAATTCTATCAACTTTGCGCGCGAAAATGGTTATGTACAAACATTGAAAGGTCGCAAACGATACCTACGCGATATTACTTCCGCAAATCAAACAGTACGTGGATATGCAGAGCGGAATGCTATAAATATGCCTATACAAGGTACTGCTGCCGATATGATAAAGCTGGCAATGATAACTGTATATAACCGCTTAAAGGCAGAACAGCTACGTACTAAAATGATATTGCAGGTGCATGACGAATTGGTTTTCGATGTGCCGAATGATGAAATAGAAAAAGCAAAACTTCTCATTAAGGAAAGTATGGAAGCCGCTATGGAACTACCAAATGGTGTGCCCATACAGGCAGAGACCGGTAGCGGAACCAATTGGCTGGAAGCGCACTAGCTTTGTTTAAATGGATGGCGTTCTTCCCAGGAAGAGCCCTCCATCACAAAATTCTTCTCCTGTATTTGCAACACGCGCTTGCGTATATAATTGTTGCGTATATAGAGAAATGTAGACAAATACCTGGGCTTACAACCTAGCCGGGCCTTAGCCTCAAGCGCAGTGCGTCCAAGTATAAGCCGGCTTTTTCTGTACTGTATCGATTTTTCGATGCTTAAAAAAAGTATGTTGAAATATAATTGAAGTGTAGCGTTCTTTTCATAGCTGAAGCCAATATAAAACATATCAAAAGCTTCCTGTTTAAGCCATGCGCTTAAAAAACCTACCATTATATCGCCTTCGTACATGCCCCATACTTTAAAATCGTCCCTGTAATGCTTTTTAAGTTGTGGTATAAAATTGCTGTTCAATAAGCCCAGGCGCACCTGTTGCTGGGTGGTAACGTTTGTATATAGTTTAAAAATGTTCTCCTTCGCGGCCTCTACCTGGTTTTCATCCAGCTCCCTTATTTCTACCGCGGGCATTGCGCTGCGCACTTTCCGGTAGCGCTGCGCATATTTATGCTTTAGCGCCTTCTCATAGTCATTCATTGTTTGCCATTCATCAGGTAGCTCCATCTGCATGGCGATATCATTTCTCAATAGCAAATATTGCGAAGCATGGTGCTGGAAATATGTTATCAGCTCTTCTGTCATATCCTTCACCAATACCGATGCTGCACACGTTTCTGCAAGTGCGAAATCAATAGCCATCACATAGTATTGATAAGCTTCAAATGCACTTAGATTGGTGTTGTAATAATAGGATGCAACATCGTGCCTGAACAGGTGCCCGGCAACCAGCATTTTAGGACGTAAAATGCTGCTGTATGTTTTCCACACGTTGTATTGCCAGCTTTTTACTTTTTCTTTATTTATATGATGAGGCTTCAGGTTCAGCAGCTGAAAATATGCGGCAGCTACCGGCATATCTTTTTCAGTTATCAGCACATATCTAAAACATACATCGGGCAGTTGTACCAGTTCCGTTATCCTAAGATTCTGTTTTTTCAGGAAGTGATTGGCAGGAAGCATCTCATCCCACATCTCCGGTAATTCATCGCAGTTGCGATAACTATATATAGCAGTCTTATCTTCTTTTCTACTTCTCACCATCCGGCTTCTGCTTTTCCATTACTACGTGCGGTATTCCTACTTCTGTAAATACGTCGCTCACTGTAGTATATCCTAATCTCTTGTAAAAATCTTCTGCTGTAATTCTTGCATGAAGGGTAATTTTACTATACCCCATATTCCATGCATGGGCTTCTGCCGCACCCATTATCACCTTGCCCACACCACTTCTTTGCACATTCTGTTGCACGGCCATTTGACGGAATTTTATTATGCCTGGGTTGGTTGTTTTCTTTAGCATGATACAACCCTGTACATTACCGTTTAGTTCGGCAACCACAATATCATCATTTGCATCTTCGCTAAGGTCTTCATCATTTAAGGAAAGCCCAATAGGCTTACGCAAAATTTCTTCCCGCAAATCGTACACTTGCGGATAAATTGCATCTTCAATATCAATAATTCTTGTGGTTATTTCAGGCCCCATCACAGTTCTATTTCTGTTGTAAGATTTGTTTTTACATTGAAATCTTTCATCTCTTGTGCCGAAGTCGGTGCTGCTGCGAATTTACGATATGCTACCCTGTAGTTGCCACGTTGTAATCTCAGCTTTTGTTTTTCAGGGTCGCCCGGAATATCCATTTTGTAAAATGTAACGAACTGATCGCCCAATTGGTAGTAAAGTATTACGTTGCCAATATTGTTGGTATTTGTAAATTGTACATATCCCGGTTTTTCCACTCTTATCACAATTTCAGCACCTATCTCAAGGTCAACACTTCTATGGTCTATCGGCAGAGTATTTATTTCAATATGGTAATTGCCCGGCTCATACTCCATCTCCTGCGTGCATAATTGCTTTACAACCGGCCCGGGTTCAAAGTTCTTTTTTACTCTTGCGGCATATTCCGCTACAGGCTGTGTGGGGTCGTCTTCATATTCAAATCTAAGCGACGCTTTATTTACCTGTATCATGTATTTATTTTTGCTGTTGGCCTTCACTTCCAGGTTCGATACCAGCAAATTACTTTTCCCTGTTACTGTCAGGCTATACATTCCTGCCGGTATATTTTGCGGATCCGGATTGCCAGTAGCATTTACCGTACGATAAAACTTATGTGCCTGCTGGTTTGTTTTAGGGTCGCGTAATATTACCTGAGGGGTGGTTTCGTAAAATTTGCCTTTCCCATCTGTAAAATATATTTCCAGTGTTGTCTCCTGCGCTTCTTCGCGCTGTATGGTGTATTTTGCCTCTTTAAGCTTAGGTTGTGCGGGTTGCGGCGCCTTAGGTTTAGGTTGAGGCCTGGGTGAAGGTGGCCTGGTTACTGCTATTATAGAATCTTTTGGGGGCTGAGGCTTAACTATAACAGGCGTGGCTGATGGCGGTACTTGTGCTATTGAAGGCGGAGCTTGTTCTATAGGCGCTTTAAAGGCCGGTACTTTTATAGTTTTGAAAGCAGGTGTCTCATATTTCATTCTGTACGGAAATCGTGTTCTCGATTCCATACTTATAAGATACTCCCTTGCACGCACAGGTTGTGTTTGTTTCGTAAGGTCTATTTGTTGCCTTGGCGGTATCTCGGTTGCAGGTATTTCTTTAGGTTTGGGGGTAGCCAAAGGAGTTTCTTTTTTTACAACCGGCGCGGGGGTTGGTTCTTCTTTGGTTTCCGGTACCTTAAATGTAGGAATGTTAACCTTTAGTGCACTAGGGGCATTCACTGCTGCCTGCTGTAATAACTTTTTATCTTTTGTGCTTAATGGGAGTATCTTTTTATATCCGTCTACTATTGTGCCTACAACTTTGGGGATATCTCCGTTTTGTGTTACCAGTAGATAGCTGCCCATACAGTCGTACTGGTCTTTTAGCGGTGCATAGTCTACCAGGCTTACTATATAAGACTTAAAGTTTATTTTCTTTTCCAGTAGTGTTCTTACTACTTCGCATATATTACCATTGCAGCTTTCACCGCCATCGGTTATCAATATCAGGCTATAGTTATAGTGCCTGGTATCGGGCATATCATTTTCTACGGCTTCTTTAATAGAATACGCTATTGGCGATACCCCTGCCGGGTGCAGACTTTCCAGCCTCAACTCCATTTGCGTCAGATTGTCCTTACTGTACATTACCTCGCGCTTGGTATCAAAGCAGTTATTGTCTTGCGCAGGGTGTTGGTGGCCATATACACGCAAGCCAAACTCTACCTGGTTGTTTACTTTATAAATGCTATCTATAAGTGAAGTGATAACTTTTGCCGCTGTTCTGAACCTTATTTCGTTTTTCTCCCATGGCTGCAACATGCTCGATGAACCATCGAGCAGCAGTAGTATGCGCTGCTGCTTTTCTTCATCAACCTGGGCCGAAGAATTCAGAACGAAACCTGTAAAACATACAACAAGTAATAGCCGTGCAAAATGCATTATCAGTGGAAAATATACTTCAGGCAAACCTACACTAATTGCCTGAACATTAATAGAAAGCTCCCTACCTCAAAACGCGTGAAATCTGCTTTAGGTACATAAGGTTGTAATTATATAATTTTTTTAACGCTTTATACGCACATAGCGTAATATTATCGGCTTTTGCAACCATAAAGGGGGCTAAAATGACTAACTTTGCGCTGCATTAATAATATTTATGTCCGTTCCTACACAGATAGTTGAAGACGTAGTTATCAAATTTGCCGGCGACAGTGGTGATGGCATGCAGCTGACAGGTAGCCAGTTTACAAATAATACGGCTTTAATAGGTAATGACCTTTCTACTTTCCCCGATTTCCCGGCTGAAATACGTGCCCCAATAGGTACTTTACCCGGCGTTAGTGGTTTCCAGCTGCATTTTTCCAGCCAGCGTATATTTACCCCCGGTGATAATTGCGATGTACTGGTTGCTATGAACGCTGCTGCTTTGAAGGTGAACCTGAAAGGCCTGAAGCCAGGCGGTATAATCATTGCCAATACAGATGGCTTTGACAGCAAGAACCTTCGCCTGGCCAACTACCCCGATGGCATAAATCCTTTGGAAGATGGCAGCCTTGCCGGTTATGAGCTGCACAAAATAGATGTGACCAAGCTTACCCGCGAAGCGCTGAAAGACATACAAATGGGTGTAAAGGAGAAAGACCGTGCGAAGAACATGTTCGTACTGGGCTTTTTATATTGGTTGTACAACCGCGATCTAACCAGCACTTTTTCTTTCCTGCATGATAAGTTCAGCAAGCGCCCTGAAATATTGGATAGCAATATTAAAGCACTACAGGCGGGGTATAATTATGGCGATACTGTTGAAGCCTTTACTACCCGCTTCAAGGTTGAAAAAGCTAAACTACCTGCGGGTAAATACCGCAGCATAACCGGAAACACCGCCTTAGCTTATGGACTTGTAGCTGCTGCAGAAAAATCCGCACTGCCCATGTTCCTGGGTACTTACCCTATTACCCCGGCATCAGATATACTGCACGAGCTTTCGCGCTATAAAAATTTCAACATACGCACATTCCAGGCCGAAGACGAGATAGCGGGTATTACTTCTGCTATTGGCGCCGCTTATGGTGGTAGCCTGGGTGTTACTACTACTTCAGGGCCAGGTATGGCTTTGAAAACCGAGGCCATGGGCCTGGCAGTGATGTTGGAGATACCGCTGCTAATAGTAAACATACAACGTGGCGGCCCTTCAACCGGCTTGCCAACCAAAACCGAACAGAGCGATTTGCTGCAGGCATATTATGGCCGTAATGGCGAATGCCCGATGCCTGTGATATCCGCTTCAACACCCAGCGATTGCTTTTTCGCAGTGTACGAAGCAGTACGTATTGCAGTACAACACATGACCCCCGTTATTTTTCTAAGTGATGGATATATAGCTAATGGGGCTGAGCCTTGGAAGTATCCGCAAAGCAGCGACCTGAAACCTATTGAGGTAAACTTCAAAAAAGGGTTGGCTGAAGGCGAAGAGAAATTCATGCCTTATAAACGCGATGAAAAACTGGTACGACCATGGGCAGTACCCGGTACCGCCGGCCTGGAGCACCGCATTGGCGGGTTGGAGAAAGAAGATATAACCGGTAA
>JAEZIL010000302.1 GCA_023436685.1 Bacteroidota bacterium
GTGCAACCACGGAAACAATACCTAATGCTGCTAAATAGGAATAAAAACGTTGATACATAGTATCTTTTATTTTAAGACTGTAAAACCAAATGCAGGTTTAAAAACATTAACAAATATCTTAAAAACAAAAATCATGCTCATGTTAAAAAAAACAATGCGCTATTAACAAATAGCGCATTGTTAATACTTTATACTTACACTATTATCTTCTGCCACCACTAAACCCTCCGCTACTCCTACCTGGAGATGAAAAACCTCCGGAACTGCGTGGCGAAGAAAAGGACGGTGAACTGCTTCGGCCAGGATTTGAATAGGTTCGTTGCTGATAGTTAGGTTGAGACTGCATGCGAGGTTGTGATTGCTCAAATTGCTGCCTGCGGGCCGGACTACTACCTTCATCAAAGCTACGCGAAGGCTGCCTTTGCACTCCTGTTTCGCGATTACCCCCACCGAACAATCCACCCCTTCGAGGTGAACTTTGCTGAATTGAGCCTTGACGTACTTCGTTAACGTTATCAACTTCATTAGAACGACGGAAAACATTTCTACGTTCAGGTTGAACGTTATTCATTTTGGCTCTATTGGTACGCGATGAATTTGTATAATTAGAGTTCTGTCTGGGCGACATACGCATATTTTCACGGCCGTTACGCACCGACGAACTATTAGCTGAATTACCACCGCCTAGTGCATTACGAACATTCATTGCAGAACGTGGGCCGTATGATGGGCTATTCATTGATGAGCGAGGACCATATGTGGGGGATGGACGATTTGAATTGTAAATACCAGCATAGTAACCATCATAAAAGCCATTGCCATAGCCACCATAATAGCCACCACCCCAAGGGCCGGCGTAGAATGGATAGTTCCATGCACTATAAAATCCGGGATAGCCGTACCACATAGAATAACCCCAGAAAGATGACCAATACGGGCCGCCGTAGCCGAAGCCCATGCCCATAGAAAAACCTGGACGGTAACCCCAGCCATAGCTGTAGTAAGGACTATACCATGGGTCGAACCAGAAAGGATCATAAAAACCATAGTATGATGGGTAACCAAACCTCTGGATACGCGTAGTATAGCTATCATCATCGTAGTCTATATATACATCTCCATCGCTATTATAGCTTTGGGCGTAGTTATCATACCCGCCATTGCCGCTGGTTGTATTACCTGAACTTGAGTATGTTTGATTATCAGAAGAAGATTGTGAATTAGGTTGCTCTTCATTAGCACGACTTCTTTTTTTATCACGCTCAGCTTCTTTCTTCGCATCCTCGCTATTGTAATAAATATCGTCCTGGTAACTACCTCTGCTCTGGGCAAATGTTGCCGTTTGGCACATGCCCATCATTAATAAACCTGCCAGTAGGAAGCGTTTCATTTATTTGTTGATTTAAACGTAATTTTTACTTAGTGAAATTACTACATTTGCGGCACTCTACCAATTGAAAAAGAGCACGAAAAGCGTGCCAATATTATATATGAGCAATACTTTAACATCTCGCGAACAAGATTATTCCCAATGGTATAATGACCTGATATTAAAAGGCAACCTGGCAGACTATTCGGCCGTGCGCGGATGCATGGTGATAAAACCTTATGGCTTCGCTTTGTGGGAAAACATGCGCGATCAGCTTGACCGTATGTTTAAGGAAACAGGGCATCAAAATGCTTATTTCCCTTTATTTATACCTAAAAGCTTTTTAAGTAAAGAAGCAGCTCACGTAGAGGGTTTTGCCAAGGAATGTGCTGTTGTGACGCATTACCGACTAAAGAATGATCCTAATGGCGGCGGTGTAATAGTTGACCCAGATGCTAAGTTGGAAGAAGAACTGATAGTTCGACCTACATCTGAGACTATAATCTGGAGTACTTATAAAAATTGGGTACAATCTTACCGCGACCTGCCTATACTAGTAAACCAGTGGGCCAATGTTGTACGTTGGGAAATGCGTACCCGCCTGTTTTTGCGTACTGCCGAATTCTTGTGGCAGGAAGGCCATACTGCTCATGCTACCCGCGAAGAGGCTATTGAAGAGACAGAACGCATGCTGGAGGTATACGCCACCTTTGCTGAAGAATATATGGCTGTGCCAGTAATACGCGGTGTAAAATCAGCCAACGAACGCTTTGCAGGTGCTGAAGACACTTATTGCATAGAAGCGCTGATGCAAGATGGTAAGGCACTACAAGCAGGTACTTCCCACTTCCTGGGCCAGAACTTCGCTAAAGCCTTTGATGTACAGTTTACAGACAGGGACAACAAGATGGACTACGTATGGGCTACTTCATGGGGCGTATCTACCCGCCTGATAGGTGCGCTGGTAATGGCACATAGCGATGACCAGGGCCTGATACTGCCACCTAAACTGGCGCCTACGCAAGTGGTTATAGTACCTATATACAACAAGGACATTGATGCCCGCCAGAAGATAGACGACAAAGCCAAAGAACTGGTAAAAGAACTAGGCAAGAAAGGTATAAGAGCAAAATTTGATAACGATGACACTACCCGCCCGGGCTGGAAATTTGCGGAATATGAATTGCGTGGCGTACCTGTACGCTTAGCAATAGGTGCCCGCGATCTGGAAAACAATCAGGTGGAAGTAGCCCGTCGCGATACGAAAGAAAAGTCATCTTACGCTTTAGTAGGGCTGACTGAACAGATCGCAGACCTGCTTGAAAACATACAAAAAAGCATGTACCAGAAAGCCCTTACTTTCCGCGAAGACAAAACTACAAAGGTTGATACATGGGAAGAGTTTGTGGATATATTGGATAATAAAGGTGGATTTGTATCTGCGCACTGGGATGGCACATCTGAAACTGAAGAAAAGATAAAAGAAAAGACAAAGGCTACCATACGCTGTATACCGCTGAATAATACTATGGAAGAGGGCAAATGCATACTTACCGGCAACCCTTCTACCCAAAGGGTTCTATTTGCGCGGGCTTATTAATATATTTGTCATTCATATATGGAAAACTACTTCGCAAAGGACGAGCAAACAAATAGCCTCAACAACCTACTTGTTGACGAGCAGGGCAAATACTACTTATTGGATACCGCCCGCTGGGGACGTTTTATAGGTATTGTTTATTCTATAGCTATATTTCTTGTTTGTCTGCTCTTTCCTTTTGCAATGGTTAATAACCCGCAATATGAAAC
>JAEZIL010000315.1 GCA_023436685.1 Bacteroidota bacterium
CCTCTATAGTTGCACTTAATTCATCGCTGGAGCCAAGTATGAAAATGACCGAAGCCTTCCGCGAGCGCAGAGACTTTGTAATAGATGCACTTGGCAAAATGCCGGGCGTAAATATTAACAGCCCCGAGGGCGCTTTCTATGCCTTCCCTAACCTTACCAGCTTTTATGGCAAATCGGACGGCGAGATGACGGTAAATAACGATGAGGACATGTCGATGTACCTACTGCATAAAGGACACATCAATACAGTATACGGCAGCGCTTTTGGCAATGGTAACTGCATCCGCATATCTTTTGCTACGTCTATGGAACAGCTGCAGGAAGCGATGGCTCGTATGGCCGTAGCCTTGGCTAATTTGAAATAGATTTTACCTGACACCGGTAGTATCAGCACCTTGCATACTTGCTATATCCTCTATCATATGCTTATAGCAGCTATCTAATTCAGCAGGGTGTGCTTTATACCATTCCATACCTTCGTGAAACTGTTCAAGGCTTACATTATGGTGTTTCAACACATCTTTATAAAAAACGGCTAGAGAGTCCAGGTTTTTCTCATTCCGCCTTAGCACTCCGGTATCAAGCATAGTGCTATATATTTCTGCAATATGGATGTCAATTAAAATTTTCTCCATCCTGGCCATAGGTATGGGTGCCTTATCGTTTTGAGAAGGATTACAGGCAACAAACACTATACTCAGTAAAACAGCAGCAGCAACTTTATATTTCACCTGCAATGATGGATTTATTTAAGAGCTGCGTATTTCTGTGCATTGGGCACATCCATTTGCTGCAACATCGTTATATAATTTGAGCGTTGTTCTTTAGGTACCTGTGCCATTATCCCCATTAACTCATCGCTCTTGGCATTAAAGAAAAACTGTATCAGTATAGCACCGGGATTATCTTTCTGTAGCTGGCTCAGCTTAGCAATATTATCCAATATGGTCTTGCGTGCTTCTTCGGGCGATCTGTACATATTATCCAGCGCCACACGGTGTATCTGGTACCAGGCAGTACGATAGTTGGTAAACCTTGGGCTCAGCAATTGGTCTACTATCCAATACCTGTTTTTAGTGCCTTCTACAGCTTTCCAGCCAGATATAGAGTTGCCCGATTCCGGTGCATTGTTCACAATATTCTGGGCTTTCTTTAAATAGTCGGTACCACCATTGGCAGCAAAGCTATCATAGTCTAACCCGATGATCAGATAACAATAATACGCCAATACAGCTGTCAGGTTCGATGCCAGGGCATCATTCCCGCTCACGCGGTTATCATCATAAGTAATAGGTGTAAACTGCGAATAGCGGAACTTGAAATCGCGGTCGATAAAATTAACTGTTGGCGACATATAGCCAGAATTGAAAACGGGCCTCGATGCCTGTATATTCAATGTACCGCTGTATACATCATCATCTGTACGGGCAGTAAGGTTAATAAGAATATTGCATTCTATCTTTTCGTTTACATTGAAGCCGTCGGTAGTCCACTTCCTGTTATTGATAAACTCAGTTATCTGGCGCTCCAGTCCATTGAACACCTCTTTATCAACGTTAGTTATCTTATCGCGCATTATCCTCACTTTGCATAGCAACTCTTGTGCGTTTACACTCATTGCCATACTCACCAATAGCACTATACTAAACAGTTTTTTCAGCATGCTTCTTCTTCAATATTATGTTCACAATACCACGGGCAGCATCTTGCTTGCTTTGTAGCGGCAAGCTCTCCTGTTGCCCTTCAGCGGTTATGATGGTTATCTTATTCGTATCGTGCCCAAAGCCCGCACCTTCATCGCGCAAGGTATTCAGCACTATCATATCGGCATTTTTCTTTTTCAGTTTCTCAGTAGCATGCATTAGCTCATTGGTTGTTTCCAGTGCAAACCCACAGAGGAACTGGCCTTCATTTTTCATACTACCAAGCGTAGCCAGTATATCCTTATTCTTTGTTAACCTAAGCTCTAACGTATCGCCCTGCTTTTTTATTTTCTCAGGCGCCATCTCTTCGGGGCGGTAATCGGCCACGGCAGCAGCCAATACTGCTATCTGCACTTTTGGGAAGGCCTCCATACAGGCATCGTACATCTCCTGTGCACTTTCCACTTTTACTACGTTTATATTAGCATGGTATACCTGTATATGGGATGGCCCCAGTACCAATGTTACCTTTGCACCTTGCTCAGCTAATACTTCCGCAACGGCTACTCCCATTTTACCGGTTGAGAAATTGCCAACAAAACGTACGGGGTCTATACGCTCGTATGTTGGACCCGCAGTCACCAATGCTTCTGTTCCTTTTAAAGGCTTATTGTTCTGCGCGCTTAAAAAATCGGCTATGTAAGTAACAATATCTTCCGGCTCGGCCATTCTGCCCTCACCTATCAGTCCGCTGGCCAATTCGCCATGCACTACAGGTATTATATAATTGCCGTAGCTGCGTATCTTCTGTATGTTGTTGCGGGTGCTTGTGTGCAGCCACATATCTTCGTCCATAGCAGGCGCTACCAGTACCGGGCATATGGCCGAAAGGTAAACGGCACATACCAGGTTATCGCAAAGGCCATTGGCCATCTTAGCCAGTGTATTAGCACTGCAAGGGGCTACCAGCATTACATCTGCCCAGCGGCCCAGCTCCACATGGTTGTTCCAAGCTGCACCGTCGCTTACATTGCTGTGCACGGGG
>JAEZIL010000341.1 GCA_023436685.1 Bacteroidota bacterium
CTGCAACAGACGCGTAAGCAATTCGACCTAACACTTTATGAATATTTTTTGCGGATATTTTCATTTGCGTATAGTCAGCCAGCCTTAAGTGGTCTGCTCTTCCTGTTTCATCTCTGTACCAGCCCACAACTGTATTGTTGTCGTGCGTTCCTGTATAAACAATTGTATGTGAAGTATAATTATGCGGCGCGTCAACCGATTCAGGAGAATATTCGCCGAAGGCAAACTGCAACACTTTCATACCTGGCAAACCAATTTCGTCCCGCAGAAGATAAACCTCATCCATATTATCTCCCAGGTCTTCTGCAACAAAGGGTAACTTACCTAAGTCCTTTTTAATGTAAGTAAAAAAATCTGTCCCAGGTCCTTTTTTCCAACTGCCATTACGTGCAGTGTTTTCTCCGGCGGGTACTTCCCAATAGCTTGCAAATGCCCTGAAATGATCTAATCTAAGCACGTCATACATCTCCAGGTTTTTTTTAAGTCTGTCCGACCACCATTTGTAGTTTTCTTTTTTTAAAGCTTCCCAATTAAAAGTTGGCATACCCCAAAGCTGCCCATCTTCGCTAAAGTAATCTGGCGGAACTCCCGCAATACCTTTAATCCTAAGATTTTCATCTAAACAAAATAGATCGGGTCTTGCCCACACTTCCGCTGAATTATAACTTATATAAAAGGGTAGATCTCCCAATAAGCGAATGTTAAGGGCATGGCAATAGTCTTTTAATTTATTCCACTGTGTATAAAATATATACTGAAACCATTTTATGGCCTCAATTTCATGGCTGTGTTTTGCAGCATATTTTTCCAGCGGTTGCTCATCCCTTCTTTTATATTCATTGGGCCACTCATACCAAGGTGTATTAAAATGTGTTTGAAGCGATTTGAAAAGTGCGTAGTCTTCTAGCCAATATTGCTCCCGTTCACAAAAATTAGCAAACGATGGATCAGATATATTTTGTTCAGAATACCGTTGATATATTATGTCAAATAATCTAGCTCTTTCCTTTTCAATTTTATCATAGTTTACCTTCCCATCATTCGCCTGCATCATTTGTGCTAGTTCGTCCTTTTTAATAGTCCATATTCATAAAACCATTCGAGGTCAATCAATAGTGTATTTCCTGCCATTGAGGAGATGGAACTATAAGGAGAGTACGCGCTACCTGCATCAATAGGGTTTAAAGGTAAAAGTTGCCAGAGTTTTTGTCCTGCATGCGAAAGGAATTGTGCAAATTCTTGAGCTTCTTTACCAAGACTACCAATACCATATTCCGATGGTAAAGATGTGATGGATAGAAGCACGCCTGATGAGCGTTTTTTTCTAACGGTTTTCATTTGTAAAATGCCGAATGGCAGGTGTTGAAAAACATCTTGTACATTCAAATTGGTAGTAGTATCAGTTGTGTCTTTAGTGAGCAAGTTTTGCCACTTACAACGAAGTTGCTCTGGCAAAGTAACGCTTGTATTATGCCAATTAATTTCAGTAACAGTAACCTCTTGTTTTTCAGCTAATTCAGCAATGTGTAAAGGAAGGATGACCAAATATATACTTTCCTGATATTGCCGTAAGTATGCTATGATGTTGTCTTTGTACATACCCTCAACCTTTAATGGTACATACAGCCCTTTACTAAATGTATCAGGTTCACCTGCTGTTATGTGTAAGAGTTTGGTTGTTAACCAAAGCTTTATTTGACCATCATATCTATTGTCCCACAATTGTTTGAGATCTTCATTTCCAGGTTCATTCTTAAGTAAGTTATTTAATAGCTGTTCTCTTAAAGAAAAATGTACAGCACTTCTATTGTCGGGATCAACCATGCTGAGATCCCAAAGCTCTGTTCCCTGATATAAGTCTGGTACGCCGGGGCAGGTAAATTTCAGAATGAGTTGCGTAAGCGACGCAATGATGCCATAGTCACACATCTTTTTATGAAAATGGGCTAACTTATTGTTAAGGCTTTTGTTGTCATTTAGTAACAGGTCTATCAGCTTATGAACCGAAGTTTCATAAGTTTCATTAGGAGATGCCCACGATGAATTTTGTTTCCCCTCACGCAATGCTTTGGTAGCATAAGCTTTAAGCCGTTCGGCAAAATTGGTGTTTTGTGCAATTTTCCCAGGCATAGGGTGCGTGCCTGCTATCATTTGATAAATATGATATTTATCATTCTCGTCTATATCCTTTATGTTGGTGGATATTTCATCCCAAGTATGTACAAGCTCACGCCATTGTTCCGTTAAGTCAGTCAAAACACTCAATCTCGCTCGTACATCTTCTCCTCTTTTAGTGTCATGCGTTGAGGTTGCGTTTTGCGATAGAGGATACGATATTTCCCTCACTTTCATCTTTTCGTGAAATGCCTTAATAGGTAGGTTAAAAGTTAATGCCGTATCACCTACATCATTATGCCCTAAAAAGCGATTATAAGTATACATAAGCGTATCCTCATTGCCTTTAGCCATTAACGGCCCCGTAAACTGCATGCAGCGTTTATAAAACTGTAAAACACGTTGATTATAATCTTCAGTAGTAATGTAAGGCTTAAGCTTACTTAATAAAACATCCTCTAGTGTATTGACAGCTAGCTTAAGCTGTGGCTTTTTTATTTTTATGCTGTCAAGAAGCTTTTTTATCTCTGTTTCTTCATCTTCTTCAAGCGGCATATGATTGCTATAAAACCTATATACTGGTAGCGCAATCAAAAGTTCGGCTATTGCTGTTTTAAGAGTGTCGCCCAATTCTTCAAGAAGCTTATTGTCAACAAGTTGAAGATTGCAGAATAGTTGATAAAGATTGTCCAGTTCACCACCCATACTATTATAGAGTATGTTTGCCTTTCTTTTATTTAGTTCTTCATCAAAAGAGCTAACGGGTATTCTTTTATTATATAGTTTGGTAAACTGTTTTTCGGATTCCCCATTAGCTAGCAGTTTATTTGACATGGCTAAAAAGTCATAGCCGGTATTGCCCTGAATGGGCCAATTCCTTTTTATTGTCTCTTCACGGTCTAGAATTTTCTCAGCTGTTATATAAACATCTTTGCCTACATAGCTTCTTAGGTTTTGAAGATAGGTGGTAGGATCATTTAGCCCATCAATATGGTCCAACCGTATGCCTTGAAAAATCCCTGCGTGTATAAACGCCAGTGTTTTTTTATGAAAAATTTCAAATACCGTTTGGTCTTCAACGCGTACGCCTATTAGCCCGTTAATAGTAAAAAAGCGTCGGTAATTAATATTTTTATCAGTTTCTTTCCAGTGACATAGGCGGTAGTGTTGTTGCTCTATTATTTCTCTTAGCTTTTGCTTATTATTTCCTGTCTGGAAAGCAACACTCTGCAAATGCTCCTTGATAGACGCGTCTATTGTTGATAATTGAGACTTAATAACATCCCAATGTTCGTATTCATCAGCAGTATTATTTAAGTATATGCTAAGGCCATCAGGCAGGGTGCCTGCGGAACCCAATAGTAATTTATATGAGGATGGTCTTAGAGGATATAATTGTTCCCCATATTTTAAATGCAACCTATCTCCTTCAAAGCATATTATTATTTCATTTTGTTCAATTGCCTCGTCAAGTTCACTACCAAGAAAAGGCACCATTATTTTTTCTCCAGCCTTTATGTCTTGCAGAAAGTCAAAAAAATTAAAGTATTTTGAACGTTGGCCATTCTGAAGGACATCCATTAAATATTTGTTCTCATGATGGAAGGCCATGTGGTTTGGAACAATATCCTGCAACCATCCCATTTTTAGTAAAGCAAGTTGTTTGCTTATTCGCAATAGTTGTTCTTCAGTCCCAATTTCGGGGTTTATTTCATTAAAGCTAACAGCATCGTAACCATGAGTGCTACCTTTTACGGCAGTAAAGATTGGCGATGCATAAATAGTCTTTACACCTAGTTTTGCTAAGTAAGTTATATTGTTCTCAAGATGTGATAAGGTAAAATCCTTATTTAGCTGGATCCTGTATGTGGAAATAGGGTGATACATATTAGCGCTTTAAAACAATAATAGACTCGGGGTTAATTAAATTATCAACAGATCCGGGTCCATTCCATATGATATCGGATGAGTCAAGTAACTTGTTCCAACTACCATTGAACAGATTAATTTTTTGAAGCGATTGGGAGAAATTGAGCAGCATGACTATCTCTTTTTCTTTATTCCATCTTCTCAATGTGATTAGATTTCCAGATTCATCAACTGTCGACTCAAGCCTATCCCTATTAGTATATAGTAACATCGGTTCAGTTTTTCTAATACCTATTAGTTGCTTATAATAAGCATGCATGAAGGAGTGCGGATGTTTTCCTAGCTTATCCCATTTGAGTATTGAACGTTTAAATGTTTCTTCATCCATAGGATCAGGTGCAGTACCTTTATTATGAAATGCGGCAAACTCTTCTGTCCGTCCTTTCCTAACTGCTTCTGCAAGTTCAGGATCAGTATGGCTAACAAAATATAAAAACGGTTCTGGTGCTGCCCATTCTTCACCCATAAATAGTAATGGTAAAAAGGGCGAAAGAATAGTTGCTCCTGCCATTAGCTTTTGCATTTCAAAACTCACCAGCTGGCTTGTACGCTCTCCTAGCATGCGGTTTCCTACCTGGTCATGATTTTGCGAGAAGACGATGAATTGATGTGCTGGCTTCCCGTTGGTAGAAGTTCCAAATGTTTTATCGCGATGCGCGGAGTAAATTCCATCATAAACATAGGCATCTTTATATGACTTTGCCAAGTGTTTAATGCCATTAAAATCAGAATAGTAGCCATTGCGTTCGTTTCCTGAGCTGACTCTTAAGGTATGGTGAAATTCATCCATCCATTGCGCGTCCATCCCATATCCTGATTGGGATAATGGATTGATAAACCTTGTATCATTCAGATCACATTCTACTATCAAGTAGTGCTCCTTACCAGTCATTAATTTAAGTTTATCTACATTTTCTTTTATTTCTGCTAGTATATGTTTGGGGCTGAAGTCTTTTATAGCATGTACGGCATCTAATCGCAATGCATCTATATGGAAATCTCTAAACCACATTAATGCGTTCTCTATAAAAAAGCTTCTCACTCCATCGCACCCAGCATCATCAAAGTTTATTGCAAGTCCCCACGGTGTTTTGTATTTATCTGTAAAGTATGGACCATAGGCGCCAAGATAGTTGCCTTCAGGGCCCATATGATTATACACTACATCTAAAATTACCGATAGTCCTTTTTTATGACATGCATTTACAAGCTGTTGCAAACCCAATACGCCGCCATAGGAATTTTGAACTGCAAAGGGATAAACGCCATCATAGCCCCAATTACGCGTACCCGGAAATTGTGAAACAGGCATTATTTCAATTGCTGTAATACCAAGATCTTTAAGATAGTCCAGCTTAAGTTCCATATCTTCGAAAGTGCCGCTTTCAGTAAATGTCCCGGTGTGCAATTCATAGATGATGTATTCGGGAAGAGGTACAC